>JANNUY010000081.1:0-1762 GCA_031414155.1 Acidobacteriota bacterium | reverse complement strand
TGTTTGGCCCACTGTTGCATCGGCGCGAGAAAGCGTTCGTTGAGCAACTCGGTCAGCGTCTGTCCCCAGTCCTGTCGAATCGTGTCACGGTGCATAAAGTCATTGTCTATCAACGCGGGCAGCAACGGTTTCAAATCATAGCCGCGCCGCTTTTGAAATTCGGTAAGAAAGTCGGTTGACCAATCTGAACTGAAAACTTCGAGGCTGTCGCAAAAGATCGCGTAAGGCGGATTCGTGCCAAACGCCTGCATCAAAGGCTCGCCGACTTGCTTGAGATAATTGTCGAGCGCAGCGCGGTCATAGTGATCCAGCACGTAACCCTCAGCGCCAAAGCTAGCGCGTTTGACTTGTTGGCGAGTGCGGCTGGCGATGAAAAACGTGATTTCGCGCGCACCGACGGGTGCGGCAAACGCGCCGTCAGTTTGCGCGGTGAGCAAAGTGTTACCATCAAACGCGGCGATGAACTGTTCGCCTTCCGCTAGTTTGGGCACGGGCACAACGGCCTGGGCGGCGGGCACACGCACTACGCGCAACTTGCTGGCGGCTTGCGTAATGGGCACTTGCGGTCCACCGAACGGCCAACCGCTGCCAAGCGTGAGGTCAACGCGCATGCCAAGTTCGCGCGCTTTGTCGTTGGCGAATTTCAGGCAATCCAAAAACTCTGGCGACAGAAAGCGCAGATTTTTCAAACCCGTTTTTTCATCGTCAACGGCGAGCGGATAAACGGGCTGAATCTCTACGCCGCCGATGCCTGCGTCTTTCATCGTGCGCAATTCGCGTTCGATGCCCGCTTTGGTGACAGCCGGACCGAACCACCACCAGCGCATCATCTGACGCGCGTCATCGGGCGGATTCTCAAATTGTTTTTGAATGCTGGCGAGGCTGTTGGGCAGCGCGTCAGCTTGGCGTTGCATGGCGACGTTGGCGACAGCAATGGATTCAGTCACGGCGCGCGTGAGTAATAAGTTTTTCAGCGTGTTGTCGTTTAACGCGCGAATGCCTTCGACCACCGAAGCCGCGTGGCGCACCGCGCCTGCTGGCGAAGTGTGCGTGTTGTCGGCTTCGGTAAAGTAATCGGCTTTGACGCGCTCGGCATTGAGCGTTTCGTAATGCCGCGCCGTGAGGTCGTTCAAATCAATAAACGCGATGTTGGCTTGCCGCGCGACTTCAAGCGCCCACTTGCCGTAATCGTTGCTGGCGCGCGCGACCTTATTGTCTTTCCAATTGTTCCGAGGCACAGGCGACAACGTGATAGGTATTGCGCCTTTCGCTTTGGCATCGCTGATATAGCGGCGCAAGTACCAGCCGAAGCTATGCACGATCTCGTGTTTTTTAGTGAGGATGTTGTCTATTTCCTGCGAATCTTCACCGATGCCTTTGATCGAAGCGCGCGCGCGAAAGTTGTCATTGATCGCGCCGCCGTCGTTGTGCCCGAATTGCATCAATACGAAATCGCCCGGCTGTAATTTATCAAATACCTCTTGCCACAAGCCTTCGCTGAAATAAGTGCGGCTGCTGCGTCCGCCACGCGCTTTGTTTTCGATGGCGACTTTCGACAGGTCGAAAAACTCAGGCAGCGCCGTGCCCCAACCCATCTGCCCGCGCGTCGGCGTATTCACCGTTGAATCGCCGATGAGATAGATCACCGACTTGCGCGGTGTGTTTTGTGATAAGGCAAAAGGCACAACCAGCGTCAGCCAAACGAAGGCCATCAAACAACGTTGTTTCATAAGTATTTTTCCAAATTGCCAAGCGTAACTGC
>JANNUY010000080.1:0-4491 GCA_031414155.1 Acidobacteriota bacterium | reverse complement strand
CAAAAAACTATTGATTGCTCATCGCGGCGCGTCGGCTTATGCGCCGGAACATACGCTGGCGGCTTATCGGCTGGCGCTGGCGCAAAAGGCTGATTACGTAGAGCAAGATTTGCAGATCACCAAAGACGGCGTGTTGGTTTGCGCGCACGACGAGACGCTTGAGCGTACGACCAATGTCGAAGAAATCTTTCCGCAACGCGGCAAAGACGAAGCAGGGAAGCGCCATTGGTACGTCGCCGATTTCACGCTGGCCGAAATCAAGCAGCTCGACGCAGGCACATGGTTCAACGAAAAGTTCAAAGGCGAGCGCGTGCCCACGTTTCAGGAAGCGATTGACGCGGTGCGCGGCAAAGCGGGTTTGTATCCCGAAACCAAAGCGCCTGAGTCATACGCTGATCGCGGGTTCTCGATGGAAAAGCTGCTCGTCGAAATTCTCAAAAAGAACAAGCTCGACAAGCCGAACGCAGACCGCCGCACGCCGGTCATCATTCAATCGTTCAGTCCGGCGAGCTTGCGCAAGTTGTTTGAGGAACACAAAGTGAAATTGCCGCTGATTCTGTTGCTCGGACGTCCGCAGGATGCGCAACAATGGTTGAGCGTCACGGGTTTGCAAGAAGCTAAAAAGTTCGCCGCTGGTGTTGGCCCGGCGAAAAGTTTCATCGAAAGCGATCCGTCAGTGGTCGCGCGCGCTCACGCCGCAGGCTTGACCGTTACGCCTTATACGTTTCGTTCGGCAGCGATTGGCATGTATGCCGATGTGCAAGCCGAGATGCGGCAGTTTCTTTTCACTTATAACGTAGACGCGCTGTTCACCGACAACCCCGATCAATTTCCACGACCGTAAACATGCGATGAGAGTTGCGCCCCACATCTGGAAAATTAAATGTTGGTTGTTAGTTTGCCTGCTGCTCGGCAGTTGTCATACGAACACGATTCCTGCCATCGAATTCAGCCACGTGCCGCCCGCTGATGAGGGCGGCCCCGAGAAAGTCGAAACCATCGCGGGGCGCGTCAGCAGCGCACGCGCGGGACAACAAATCGTGCTCTTTGCCCGTAGCGGTCCTTGGTGGGTGCAGCCGTTGGTTGACGATCCCTTCACGCAAATTCAACCGGACGCGACCTGGAAAAACTCGACCCATCTCGGCACAGAGTACGCTGCCTTGCTGGTCGAGCCGGGTTATCGCCCTCCGTCCACCATAGAAGCCCTGCCTACGCCGGGCAATGGCGTGGTCGCCGTTGCCGTTGCCAAAGGCGCGAGTTCTCAGCCCACCGCCGCCAAGCTGCTCAACTTTAGCGGCTAAGAATGGAAAGTCCGCCGCACGATAAGCGAGCGTGGCGGGACGCCGAATGCCTACGACCCCGCGAACGCCTGGACGGATGCGAATGGCGCACTGCACCTGCGCATTGCGCGGCAATGGGAACGCTGGACGTGTGCGGAAGTGCAACTCACGCGCAGCCTCGGTTACGGCTCTTACCATTTCGTCGTGCGCGACTCGTCGCAACTGGAACCCGCCGCCGTGTTGAGCATGCTCACTTGGGATGGCGCGGCAGTCGCACAAAATCACCGTGAGATAGACATAGAGATTGCGCGTTGGGGCGACCCGGTCAGCAAGAATGCGCAATATGCTATCCAGCCTTATTCGGTTCCCGCCAACGTAGCTCGTTTCGTCGCGCCTGCCGGACTGCTGACGCATTCGTTTCGATGGGAACCCGGACAAGTAACCTTTCAGACGGTACGCGGCAAGGCCACCAGCGGAAATGCGCGTGCGGTTGAACGCATGCCTTCACGTCAGGCGTACCTGAGCCGGGTGGCGAAACAGTGCTGTTGAACTTGTATGTTTACGGCAACGGAGCGATGCCTTTGCAAAACGAAGTCGAGGTCGTCATTGAGAAGTTCGAATACCTGCCTTGACGGGTGGGTCAGACAATGCGCATTCGCACGCCGGCTCGCTGCGTGGCTCGTGGCGGGCTGGTTGGTCAACGCGGCTTACGCGCCGGTTTAGGGGGGCCAGTCTATGCAGTTGACCCAAACCGCGCGCTGTCGCAATACCTGCGCGAAAGGTGGGGTGCCGAAAAAGGCTTTCCGGGCGGGGCGGTTTATGCCATCACGCAAACGCCGGATGGCTATTTATGGCTGGGGACGGAAAAAGGCCTCGTGCGGTTTGACGGCTGGAGCTTTCAGCTTTTCCAGCACGCCACCACGCCCGCGCTGCCTGAAGGGCCGGTGCGCAGATTGCTGGCGGACGCGGAAGGCAATCTGTGGATCACGTTGCGCAATCCGAGTCTTGTGCGTTACCGCGCAGGAAAGTTCGAGAACGCGCTAACGACACTCGCGCAACCGGAACATGGCATCACCGCCATGACCAGAGACGGTAACGGAGAAGCACTGTTCTCAGCCCTCGGCAACGGCACGCTCAAATATCACAACGGAAAATTCGTCACGCTGGCTGCGCGGTCTGAACTGCCTAACTTTCTGGTGCTTTCCATGGCGGAAACGCCGGATGGCAACCTCTGGCTGGGGACGCGCGACGCCGGGCTGTTTCGTCTGACCGATGGGCACATCACCGCTGTCGCGCAAAAGCTGCCTGACCGCAAGATCAACTGTCTGTTGCCGGATGGACAACAAGGATTGTGGGTTGGCACCGACAACGGCGTCGTACGTTGGAATGGAACGGCGTTCAGTTCGGCTGGCGTACCGGCTGCGCTCAATCGCACGCAGGCGCTGACGATGCTCAGAGACCGCGACGCGAACGTCTGGATTGGTACGGCTTCACAAGGATTGCTGCGACTCAATGCCAACGGCGTCGCCGCGCTGGCAAGCAACCGTCCTGTGACCGCCCTGTTTGAAGACCGCGAAGGCAATCTGTGGGTCGGCAGCGCGGAAGGCCTCGAGTGCGTGCGCGACAGCGTATTTGTGAGTTACGCCGCACCCGAAGCCGGGAGCGGTCCGGTTCATGTAGACGCAGAAAACCGCGTGTGGTTTGCGCCGCTGGCGGGCGGGCTTGCATGGCTAAACGATCAAGGGCAAGCGAAGCGCGTCGCGCTCGCCGGACTCGACAACGACGTGGTGTATTCGCTGGCGGGCGGCAACGACGAACTGTGGCTGGGCCGCCAGCGCGGCGGCTTGACGCGCTGGCGCGGGCAAGGTGCGATTAGTTACACGCAAGCCGACGGACTTGCGCAAAACAGCGTGTATGCGGTTTATCGAACGCGCGATGGCACCGTGTGGGCGGGTACGTTGAGCGGCGGTGTCAGTCAGTTCCGCAACGGCAAATTCACGACGTATACGAGCGCCGATGGCCTCGCTTCAAATACGGTGGCGGCGATGCTGGAAGGCGCTGACGGCACGATGTGGTTTGCCACGCCCAGCGGATTGAGCGCGCCGTCGCAAGGCCGCTGGCAAACGCATCGCGTCGGAGAAGGCCTTGCCGTGCATTGCCTATGGGAAGACGAGGCAGGCGTGTTGTGGCTGGGAACCGCCGCAGGGTTGGCTTATCTCAAGGACGGTCGCGTTCAGTTTCCTACCGCACTGCCCGCTTCATTGCAGGAACAGGTTTTCGGCTTGGTCAGAGACCGCCACGGTTCGTTGTGGATGGCTACGTCAAATCACGTGTTGCGGGTGAAGCGCGCCGCGTTGCTTGCTGGCAGTCTCAATGAAGCTGATCTGCGTGCCTTCGGTTTGGGAAGCTGATCTGCGTGCCTTCGGTTTGGCTGATGGGCTGCTTAGTGTCGAAGGTGTAAAGCGGCATCGCTCCGTCGTTGCCGATGCACTTGGACGCATTTGGTTCTCACTCAATCGCGGCCTCTCGGTCGTTGATCCGGCGCGGTTGGCAAGCCCTTCAGTACCCGCCCTCGTTCACCTCGAAACCATCACGGCGGATGGCAAAGTAGTGGGATTGGCGGAACCGCTTCAGCTTTCATCGGCGCATCAACGAATTACGTTTGGCTTTGCAGGGCTGAGTCTGGCGATGCCAGAGCAAGTCAGATTTCGCTACAAACTGGATGGCTTCGATCTCGATTGGAGCGAGCCGAAAGCCGCGCGCGAAGCGCCTTACACCAATCTCAGCCCCGGCGCTTATCGCTTTCGCGTGATCGCCAGCAACGCCGACGGCCTGTGGAATAGCAGCGAAGCCGTTCTCGCTTTTCAGATCGTGCCGCAGTTCTGGCAGACGTGGTGGTTTCGGTTGGCGGTCGTGTTAAGTGGCGGATTGGCGATGCTCGCGCTTTATCGTTTTCGGCTGCGCCAGATGACACGGCAGATGAATTTGCGCGTGGAAGAGCGGCTGGCCGAACGCACGCGCATCGCGCAGGAATTGCACGATACGTTGTTGCAAGGCTTCCTGAGCGCTTCGATGCAATTGCACGTCGCGCCGGAGCAGGTGCCCGCAGACGCGCCCGCCAAGCCGCGCTTGAACCGAGTGCTGCAACTGATGAGTCAGGTGATTGAAGAAGGCCGCAACGCCATTCGCGGACTGCGCGCGGCAGACGGCG
>JANNUY010000079.1:0-24221 GCA_031414155.1 Acidobacteriota bacterium | reverse complement strand
AATGCTGCTGGATGAAGCCATTGCCGATGCGCAGCTGCGCGGTACGATCTTTGAAAAATTCTCGCGTGAACAACTGACGGTCTTGCCGACAGAATGCCGCACGCTGGCGGGCCCGGCCGGGCAGCTTTATTTTCAGGAAGTCCGCCAGCGTTACGGTTACTTGCGCCAGTTTGCGCCGCGTCTATTGGAAGCCTTCACCATCAAGGCCGCCACGTCCGATGAGCCGCTCTTGCAGGCCGTCGAGTATTTGCGCGCGCGTAATGAAGAGGGGCAACGCAACCTCGGTAAAGAGACCCCGCTGGATTTTGTGCCGCTGGCCTGGCTGCCGTATGTCTGCCCGGCGGAAGGCGCAGTAGATCGCCAGATGTGGGAGATTTGTTTGCTTGAGCAAATGCGTGTGGCGCTCAAGGGCGGCAATTTACACGTACCGCATTCGCGCGCTTTTCAACCATTGGAGCAATACCTGATCGAGCGGCAGGAATGGGAACGCGAAAAAGCAGCGTTAGTGGAAGAGCATCAATTGCCGCTGGATTTCCAGACGCACTGGACGAAAGTCACCGCCTTGCACCGGCAGCAATTGCGACAATTGAATGACGGCTTTGCCAGCAACGACGCGCTGAAAATTGCCGACCAACAATTTCATCTGACACGCCCCGAACAACTGGCCGTCTCACCGACGGCAAAGGAGTTGCGCGAGCAAATACGCAAGCAATTGCAGCGTCGCCAACGCAGTGACTTGTTGCT
This sequence comes from Acidobacteriota bacterium, assembly GCA_031414155.1. Taxonomy (GTDB): domain Bacteria; phylum Acidobacteriota; class Blastocatellia; order RBC074; family RBC074; genus JACPYM01. The sequence continues at coordinate 23,477 of JANNUY010000079.1, read as the reverse complement.
GGAAACGCACGGCTGGACGGGCTTTGCGGAAATCCTTTACGCGGCTGACAACCGGGCGTCCAATCACCGCAGCCGACACCGGCGCACAAGTCGCGTTACTGGCCTGTTTGATGGCGGAAGGTTGCAACATCGGGTTGCGCGATATGGCGGTGAACAATCCAGGCCTGAATTTTGATCTGATGGATGAAGTCAAAGCGAGCTACGTGCGCGAAGAAACGCTAGCCAAGGCGACTGCGACGCTGGTCAACTTTCAATTACAGCAGCCGTTGGCCGAGACTTGGGGACAAGGCGAGTCTTCCAGTTCCGATGCCCGCGTTTATGGCGTGCCGGTGCGGGCCTTGAATGCGACCTTCAATCCGAAATACTTTGCTGGTGCCGGGCGCGGCATCGCGGTGTACACGCACATCGCCGATACGTGGATGCCGTTTTATACGCAGGTTATCACCTGCAACGTGCGGCAAGCGCCGTATGTGTTGGATGGCTTGCTGGCAACTGCAACCGCGCGAGCATTACACCGACACGCACGGTTATACGGATTTGATCTTTGGCGTCACGCATTTATTGGGCGTGCGGTTTGCACCACGTATCAAAGACCTACCGGAACAACGCTTGTGGCGACTCCCCGATGATGAGGCTTATCCCCATCTGGCAACGGCGCTGGCGGACAAACTCAACGTCAATCTGATGCGTGATACCTGGGATGAGATTGTGCGGCTGATGGCCTCGATCCGCAGCGGCAAAGTGCGCGCCTCGCTGATCATTGGCAAGCTCTCGGCAGCGAGCAAAAAGAATCGCCTATTTCGCGGTTTGCAGGAATTTGGGCGCTTGATCAAGACCGCATATCTGGCGGAATACCTGCATAGCGAAGATTTGCGCCGCCGCGTCCTGCTCGGCCTCAACAAAGGCGAAAGCCTGAACGCGCTGGCGTGCAAGCTGTTTTACGGCGGGCAAGGCGAAATGCGTGACCGCACTTATGAAGACCAATTCAACGCGGCTTCGTCATTGAATTTGCTGCTGGCAGTAATCGTCGTTTGGAACATCGTGCATATCCAAGCCTGCGTGCGTCGCCTGAAAGCGGATGGCCGCCCGGTTGAAGAAGATGACTTGAAGCACCTTTCACCCTTGCTGCGCGAACACATCGGCATTTATGGGCAATATACCTTTGATTTGAAACGGTACGAGACCGTGCCAGCGGCTGAAACTTTCACGTATTGAACGGGTTATACGGTAGAGACAAAATCCCGGCGCCCTTAGCGTATGATTTTTCAAAAATAATGACACTACCCCTTACTCGGTGGTATCAAAGAGGGGAACACGCTCGCTTTCTTCTTGGGCTTCGGGGGAGGCGAGAAACTTAATCATCAGGACTTCATTGCCTTTCTCATTGTAGAAGAGTTCATCCACCAGCTTGTTCACCATCAGGATGCCAAACCCTCCCGCCCTCAGACCGTGTTCCATCCGATAAAGGATGTGTTCTGCTGGATTGTCCGGCGGGTTGGAGATTGCCGCGTGCGGCAATTGATCGAGGGAAAACCCTTGGCCCGGATCACGAATTTGGTAGATGATAACGCGACTGGTTCGCACATAGCTGACATCGACAGTTTTTCTAGGATCAGACTTGGCTCCATGTTCGATAGCGTTCAGTAACATTTCGCGGAAGGCAGTCCCAATATTCTCGCGTTCCGCCACCGGCAAATCCATCTCCAGCTCGCGCATGAATTGCAGTAATCGTTCCGTGGTGAGTTTTCTGCAATGCAAACGTAAGGCAATCCATTCGGGCCGCGCTGAGAGGATCTCGATGTCATCTTTCCAGCCAGGAATCTCTAAGGCATCCGCCACTATTCTCAGCAGTTGTTCAGGCTCGAAGGCAGAGCTGAAAAAGCTAAACGCGTGTTCCTTGATGAGTTGAATCACATCTTCCGGGGTACTTTCATCCGCCATCGCGATAACTTTTGTCTCAGGTCTGATCTGCTGTATTTGCTTGAGTAAATCGACGTCTTCGGCAACCGTCGTATGGAAGTCAGTAATGATCAGATCGTAAGGTTCCACTTTCAAACGCTCCAAACATTCCTGATTGGTCCACACAGTTTGAATAGTGCTGGGTGAGACAACTGTAGCAAGCAATTGCCGAAGCGCTTCATCTTCTCCAAAGAGCAGAATTTTTTTGGCGGTAGAGATAGTCATTCATCCTCCATAATTTTTTGCCAGCCGCAAAACCTTGGTCGCACCTGTGTTGGTAAAATGGTATTCATCATCTGCCTCCTTGCAGAAAACTTACAGTCCCCTTGTCGCCGGGCTCTTACAGCACATAATTGATCTTATTAGACATATTATCGGACGGGTTTTTGTGTCCATCGCCCAATGAAAAAGGCCGCCAGCGAGCGGCCTTTTTCAGTCCAAACAGGCGCGGCGTTCAGGCTTCCGTAGTGCTTCTTCGCGGCAAACGGCAATCATTCATGTCAAATCGTTAGCGGGAAATTTCCTCACCACTAGCGCCGGTGATGATCTCTTCGGTGCGGAACGCCAAAAACGTATTGAAAAGATTAACAATGCCGATTCCGATTAAAGCGGGCGCAAAGATTTTGCGGCAACACGCCACATCCGGCGCTAAAATGAAGGGCATAACTGCATACGCCCATTGTTCTGCGCTCATCACTACGGCAGCCATAGCGAGAGAGAAAGCGCCTCCACCAAACCCGATAGCTTTGGCAACATTATCCTGCGATCGCTCAAAACTGTTAAACAGGATCAAGATGTAGCCCACCACTCCTAGCTGCAATAATCCCCAGAACAAATGCGGGGCGAGGGGACTGCAAAACTGGTTCGGTTTGAGCCAGACCCAGGTGAACCAGCCCAGCCAGGCCACTAAAAACTCCAAACTGATAATAATCTTGAATTCGGACTTTCGGTATTTTGTTCCGCCTCTTCTCATTGGGTTTTTCCCTCTTAATCAATGTAATTTGAGACAGAGTATCAGTCCCCTAGATAAACCAAAAAGCGCTAAACTTGCAGGTCATGAAAGTCATTGGCTTTCAGCCAATCTCTAACTATAGGAAACGAACGCAAAGCGAATGCGAAGTCTGCACCGCAGTGAAAAATGCCGCTGTACAGCGGCCTTTTTAGCGATTGCCGATGTTCCTGAACATGACGCTCAGGCCGCTTCCGTCAGGTCAACCACTTTGCACTCCGGCGCGTTCTTCTGCACCGAAGCGATGCCTCTGTCCGCGCTCTTATCCGTTTTGTACATTCACTCTTATCGCTGACAAGCCTGGAATACGCCAGGCTTTTAGAACGACTGCCCGAAGCGAATGTGCAACACGCCTTGCCGTTGCCGCAGCACGGCGCCGCTGGCCGTCACAAACGAAGGCGGATCGAGCAAGTAACCGTAATCCACGCCGATCGGCCCCACAGGCGTGTTGAAGCGGATGCCGAAGCCGACGGTGTTCGTCATCCGCCTGAAGCTGAAATCGCGGGTCTTCCGAAATACGTTGCCCAGGTCGTAAAACGGTACGACCGATACGCGGCGCGTGAGCGGATAGCGCAATTCAAAGTTAAACAGCGCCAGCGCGTCGCCGCCCAACGGCACGAGCGTAGGCAATTCGTTGGCGTTGCGCGGTTCGAGAATGCCTTGCGGCCCGGCCTGCTCGAATTGGAAACCGCGCAGCGTCGTCGCGCCGCCTGAGAAAAACCGTTCGCTGATGGGCAACCGTTGTTCGGGTTCGGTGAGCACGCCGTCGCTGTCGCGGTCGGTGATCTTGAACGAAGCCGCCAAACCGATACGCGACGAAACGGCCAGAATCGAATTGCGCAACAGCGGCACGCCGTTCGGCAGCCGCCGATACCATTGCGCGTTGCCGAAAAACTTGTTGAACGATTCGTTGCCGCCGAAGAAGCTCGCCGCTAGCGAATGATCGGCGCTCAACAGCAAGCCGCGCGTCGGATTGACGATGCTGTCGCGCGTGTCGCGCGAAACGCCTGCCGACACGATGCCCAAACGCAAAGCGCGTTCGTTGCGTGTGGCTTCGAGGTCGGGAATGTTTTGCAGATTGAAAAGCTTCGCCGTCTCGTAGTTGTAGCGAAAACGAAACGCCGTGTTGTCAGTGTACTTGCGCTCGGTCTGGATATACGAGGCGAAGCGGTTGATGCCGAAGGTCGTGCCGCGCGTGTTTTGGTTTTGCTGATCCACTGTTTTGCGTGCGAAGGCTTGCAGGTCGGCGTTGCGGTTATAAAAAACCGACGCCGTTGTCGCCCAGCGCGTGCCGAAGGGGCGCAGGTCGGTGTATTGCAACTGCGCCAACTGTTCGCGGCGGCTGCCGCGCAAGCGCAACGAAGCCGAATTGACGCGCCCCAACAGATTCGTATGCGTCAGTTGCGCCAACGCGCGCGGCCCTTCGTCGGTCGAATAACCCAAGCCGTAAACCAGCAACAGCGGCTTGGCTTCGGTCAATTTCACGATCACATCACGCGCGCCATCTGCGTTACTGGTCAATGGTTGCGGGCGGATGTCCACTTCGCTGAACGCGCCGGTCGCGTAAAGATCGCGTTGCGTGCGGCGGATGGATTGCCGCGTCAGCACGTCGCCCGGCTTGAAATCGAAGAAGCGGCGCACCGAGGCCTCGCGCGAAATACCCAGGCCCTGCACGCTGATTTGTTGCGCGACGGACTGTGCGCCTTCGCTGATTTCGTAAGTCACCTGCACCCGGTCGTTCGGCAGATCGTTGACGCGGATGTTGGCTTTGGCTTCGAGGTAACCGCGTTGCGCGTAAGCCTGGCGCACCGCTGTCGCGCCCGCGCGAATGTCCGAAGGCGAAAACGCCGCGCCCTGTTTTTGCGGCGTGAGCTTTAACAGTTCTTGCATTGAGAGGACGCTGTTGCCAGTCGTTTGCACTTCGGCGACGAGCGAACGCGGGCCTTCGGTCACGTCAAAAACAATCACCAAATTATCGTCTTCGGGTGTGACGGCGCGGCGCGCCGAGATGCGGGCTGAGCGAAAACCCAAGTCAATCATACGGCGGCGAATGGTTTCGGCATCGTTGCGCAACCGCGTATCGCTCGTGATGCCGCGCGCCAGACCGCCGATGAGCGGCAAGTTTTTTAGGTAAGGCACGCTGCCAAAGAGACTGCTTTCCTGTGATTGCAACTCGCCTTGTACGTCGCCGAGCGCCAGTTGCTCGGTGCCGGTCAGACGAATGTCAGCAAGTTCGTAACGCGCGCCGGGCTGCACGTCATACCACACGCGCAAGTCTGGCCCGGCGCAATTCGCCGGTTCGCAACGCGCCGTCACTTCGGCAAAAAAGTAGCCTTGCTCTTGCAGATAATTCGTCAGGTTGCGTTCGCCCAAACGGGTCAACGCGCGGCTATAACCTTCGCGCAGCACGGGCAGCAAACGCGGCAATTCTTTTTCACTGAGCTTGACGGCATCGGGTTTGTTTACGTCAACCAACGCCTTGGGCAATTGGCGCGGCGTGATATTTGGCCGCGTGAGCGTAGGGCGCGGCGCGGCGGCGGCATTCAAAACATCTTTGTCAGAACCTAGCGCGAAGCGTTTGCGCCCGCGTATTTCAATCGTGAAATCGTTGTCGTTCGAGCCTTGTTGCCGCGAACTGCCGCCTTGCGTGAACGAAGCCAGCGCCGAAAAACGGCTCGTCACGTTGTATTCCAAAATCGCCGTTTGATCCTGCTCCGCCGCCAGATTGGTTGAAAACGTGAAGGACAAGCCTTGCGCGATTTGCCGCCCGATAGTCAGCCGCGCCGCCGGGTTCGCGTTCGGACGCAAGACCGGATCAATCTGAAAAAGATTCAAGCCCAGCAGCTTTTGCGTCTCGCCCTGAATCGGTTTGGAAATGAATTCCTGCGTCAGCAACGAAGCCGCCGTGCTGGCCCCGCTATAAACCAGATCGTTGCCGGTCAGTGCGGTGCTTTCGGTACGCCCGGTGGTGACGAGCGAAAGAATCTCGGCGCGCGGCAATTGCGGCGTCGAGGTCAAGTTGATTTCCAGACTGTCAATTGGCCCCGTCAAACCGAGACCTACCTGATAGCCGCTCACCGTGCCTTCAGCGAGCAAATTCAAATAAGGCTGATCGGCGGCGGCTAAATCGAGCGTGCCCGCGGTGATTTCATAACGGGTCTTGCGCAGCGTGATCGTGCCGCCTTCAAACGAAATGCGCCCGGCGGGTTCGGGTTCGCTGAGCGTGCCGCCGATGGTGAGCACGGCTGAAGCCACAGTGTTGACTTGCTGATTGCGCAAGACAATGGCGTCGCGCGCCTCCACACGCAGGTTGAGATTGACCGGCGGAAACGCGCCGCCGCCCGCGTTGGCGCTGGTCAGATTGCCGCCGCTGAAACCGCCAAAGCTCAGATTGCCCCCGCCGCCGAAGCTGTCGTCGAAACTGAAATCCTGTGTGTATTCAACCAGCGGCAGCGTGATTGTGCCGCCGAGCGTTTGGCTGTCGGGCGTACCGTTGAGCGTCAAGTCGGCGTTCGCCAGCGCGCGCGCTCCGGCGTAAAAAATATCTACTTCGCGCGCCGTCGCCGTGAAGCGCCAGTCTTTCGGTTGCAAGCCTTCGAGCGTGATGCCGCCGCTAGCCGTGACCGCGCCGTCATTGGCTTGCGCGGTAAAACTTTCAAGCGTGATCCGCTGTCCCGCGAAAACGACGCGCCCATTGCCATTGGAAAGATTGACGGGCGCATCGAGCGCGGTGAAGGCAATGTCACGCAGCGTCGCATCGCCAGCCAATGCGGGCGCACTCGCCGTGCCGCCCAGCCGCGCGTCAATCACGACGGTGCCTTCGGCGAAGGTGTCCGGGTTGATGCGAAAGTCAGCCAGATTGACGCGGCCATTCAACGCAAAATCGAGTGACTGGCCTTCACGCAAACCAATCGTGCCGCCCAAACTCAAATCCGTTCCCGTCGCCGTGACGCGCGTCGGTTGCAAACGCAGTTGCGCGTTGTCGAGCGCCAACACGACGGGCGTAGCAAGATTGATCGCCGTGCCTGAAACGTTGAGCGCGACGGCGTTGAGCGTCAGCGAACCGCGCAAACGGTCGGCGCTGAACTGGTCTTGTGCGTCAACCAGCGGCCCTGTCACGCGCAATGCGCCGGTGACTTTGCCCGTGACTGTGTCCACTGCACCCGGCGCGAAGATCGCCAACAGCGGCGTCAGATCGAGGTCGTTCAAATCCGTAGCGACTTGGATGGGGCGTCCGGGCTGGCGAAGCTCTACGCTCGCCGTGAAAGCTTGCGGCTGGCCGGTGATGTTCGTCACGAGTTCGGCGTCAATGCGTCCGTTGGCGGCGGTGCGCGCGTTGATTTTCAATTCGCCCGCCGCGCGGCTATTGATCGTAAGCTGGCTGCCGGTCGCGGTCAGTTGCACGTTGAGTTGGTTCAAATCGTCTGCATTGCCCGTTGCGGTAAACGTCGCATCAGCATTGCCCGTAATCGTCGCGCCGGTGAATTCAAAAGCGTCGGCGACGCCGCCTAAATTGACTTGCTCGGCCTGTCCCTGCGCCTGAAAGTTTTTGGTCTTCAAGTCGTAGCTGCCGCTCGCAATCAAGCGGCCTTGTGGCAAGCGGATTTCAGTGCGTTCCAATCGCGCCGTTTGCGCGTCGAACACAATTTGCGCCGTAGCCAATTGCGCGGGCTGTCCCAACACGCCGCCGTTTTCCAGCTTGGCTTCGACGCGGCCTTGCGGCGCGGCGGGCAAGCCGGTCAGCCGCGCCGTGCCAGTTAATTCGCCATCCACCCATTTTGCCTCAACGTTGACGCCGCCGACCTTGACGACATCGGCCACCTTGAGGCGCGTAAACGTAGCGTTCAACGTGCCGCTGGTCGCAGTCTCGGCGCGCGGCGCGGCGTAACTCAGATTCACCGTGCCGCCGCTGTTCGCCGTCAGCAGCGCATCTTCAAAACGAATTTCCGCCGGAGCAAACGTAAGCTGCCCGCGCAAGCTGCCGAGCAATTCGCCTTTCACGCCGACTTGCGCCGCCGTCAACGCGCCGCGCAACGTCGGATCGGTCAACTGTCCTTGCAGCATACCCGTGAAGTTCAGCGCGCCCGCCGCGTTGGGTTGGTACTCGCGGATGGTGGGCTGCAAAGCCGCCAGCGAATTGGCGATGGTCAGCAATTCTTCGGCGCGCGTGGTGTCGAGCGTAAAGCTCAGGTTGGATTCGCCGCGTTGCGTCAACGCGCCGTTGGCAGTCAGCGTCGTGGCGTTCGTGCTCAGTTGCAGCGGATTCAAATTGACGACGCCGCGCTGAATTTGCGCCGCGACCGTGCCGTTGACCGGAATGTCTCCGGCGCTAAGATTTTGCGTTTGCCCAGTGAAGCGCGCGTTGAATGTGCCGCTCAAGAGTTCGGCTTGCGTGCCTGGGAAAGTGACGTTCACGTCGCCGTTGATCGCGCCTGCGAGCGGCACGTCTTTGACCGCGAAGGCGTTGACGAGTTGCGCGGTTTGCACGTCGGCGAACGTGGCTTCCAGCCGCGAAGCGCCGCGCGCTGTGTTCACGGTCGCGGAGCCTTTGACCGCGCCGCCCAACAGCTTGCTGGTGAAATTTGAAAAAGCGGCGGTGTTTTGCGTGAGCGTGAGTTTGCCCGTCGTGTCGCTGGCTTGCAGCTTTTCATAAGTCGCGCGGCGCAGGCTCACGTTGCTTTGCGCGTTGATGGCGGCACCGGAAACCTCGGCTTGCAGATTGCGCAGCGTGAGGGCTTCGAGCCGCACGGGCGCGGTGGTCAGGCGCAGTTGCGCGATGCTGGCTTGCGCGGTGCTGATCGTCGCGCTGACGTCAGCGGTTTTGATCGCCCCAGTTTTTATCGTCAAAGACACGTTCGGCGCGGCCAACGCCGTCGCTTGAAAATCGCGGCTCTGGACGGATTGCGCCGCCGCGCGTTGCGCTGAAATTTGCAGCGTGTCGCCTTGCGGTTTGAGCGTGAATTGATCGAGCCGCACCTCGCGCACGCGCACGCCTTCCACATTCAACGTGGGTGCTTTCAAGTCGCCGTTGATTTGATAGTTTGCTTGCTCGCCGCTGACTTTGCCGATGAACGAAGCCGCGCCGGTGAGGTCTGTCGCGGGGCTGACTAGTCGCGCAATTTCGGCCAACTCGGCGTTGAGTTGCGCGTCGAGTTCGTAACGCGGCGCACTCCAGTTTTCGACTTTGCCGGAAGCTTTGAGATCGCCGAGCGGAGAATTCGCCGTGAGCTGTTTTATTTGTGCGCTGTTCTCGGCCAGCTTGCCGTCAAAGCTGAGTTGGTTGACCGCGACGGCGCGGCCTTCGTAAACGATGCGATTGTTGCGCGCCGTCAATTGTGCCGTGATTTCAGCCAAGCCCGCCGCGCCTGCGGGTTGAAACGTCGCCTGCACGTTGGGCGCTTCGATCAATAAATCGCGTTGCCGGTCATCGAAACGCACGCGACCGTTTTTGATGCCGCCAACCAGGCTGTTGAGATCGAAGGTGATGCGGCTGGGCGCGCGCGGCGGCGCGGGGTGCAAACCATCCAGATTGCTGCGGCCCTGCTCGTCAATCTCGACATTCACGTCGAGGTTTTCCAGTTCTAGCCGTTGAAAAACCACGTTGCGACGCAAATTCAAGGCGAACAAATCCGTGATGCGCAAATCCACGACGCCGCGACCCAGCGTGCCGAGCAATTGCCCGGTCGTCTGGTTGTAAAACTTCACGTCGCGCAACGTCGCTGAACGGATACCGCGTCCGAGTTCAAAGCCCCCCACTTCCGCACGCACGCCGTAATCCAGCGCCGCCGCTTCGACCTGGCGCGCAACGTATTGATTGAGTTTGCCCGCACGGTAAGCCAGCCAGGCCCACACTAGCGCGGCGAGCAAGACGACGCCCGCCACGGTCGCCCGGAAATACCAGCGATGAAAGAAGCGCGGGCGAGGCGCATAATTGCTTGATGATTCCATGCCGGAATGGCAAGCAATTTGTATGCACTAAATACAATGCGGCTACGCACTAGCGACGGCGTATATTAGTGCGCGGATTGTAGCATAAACGTACAACATTCGTTCTTGTGTCTGGAATCTTGCACTGTTGTATGCATGGGAAACACAAAATCTCTTTCTGGGCTTTCTCTTAATTTTTACGTCTGTGTTAGGAGGCACATATGGATAGCGACTCACTTGAGTTGTTCAACCAGGTATCCATCAGCACGGCTTGGAACGGCAGTGCTTTTTAATAAACGAGCAGGTATAACATTTCACGCGCGTGCAAGCCATTCATCAAAGGTGGGAACGGGGAAATCACGATGCCAGCCAGCGAACCACTCAAGGCGAAATAGCTCCGCTTCTTGCTTATGGTCGTCGGGCTTGTCACCGAACAGGTGTTTCGTTGATTCCCACTCTCTCGCAAACGACTTGGCAAAGGCTTCGTATTGTTCTTTGTGTTCTCGCTTCAGGGTCTCAAATTCTGCCTCTAAAACCTTGCGGTACTCGACTCTGAGCCGCGCCGTTTCTTGTTCCTCGCGCTTGCGCTTCTCTGAAAATTCTTTTGCTTGGCGCTTCGTCTCGACGGCTTGCGGCTGTGAGTAATCACCGCTTTGAATTGCCTTAATAAGCCACGCTGACGGCTCTTTCATTTTCGACTTGTCACGATGCGGCCACGCCTCAAGCTCACGCTCGACTGACTGCCGGTGATCGGCGACTAGCTCGCGCGCTTTGCGCTCTGTGATGCCTGCGTTGCGCAACTGCGCGACATGCGACGCATCATCCCCGTTCACCTGCACCACAGTTGCGTGATCTTCAGCCACCACTGGCGCAGGCAAAACCAAAAGGCGTTTCCCCTTCGAGAAAATTAAAACAATATCTTGCTTATCTTTCGATTCGCGCTGAGTGATTCGCAATGCGCCGCCGGATGAAAGTGGTTTTCCTTCGAGTTCGGCCAATGGCGCTTTCAGCTTTTCCATGCGTTTCGACACATAGCGATAGCCAGCGCCCTCCATACTCAGTTCGTTGAACAGATTCGCCGTCGTGATGTTGTATTCGGGTTTGCTGGCAAGCTGCCGGTCAGCGACGGCGTAAACGAATTGCGCGATGTCGCTTTTGAGCGATAACACAACGTCAAAGAGAACCGGGCGGGTGTATTGGCGAATGAGGTTTTTCAGGATACGCGGATGAAAGGCGACGTACCCTTCAGACTTTGACGGCTTGTATTTGCCGTTGTTCAGCTTCTTTCGCGTTTTGATATTCAACTCAGACAAAATCCTGATCGGCTGCTCGTCATCGTACACGTCATTCGTCTCTGCGTTCCAAAACGACTCTACAAAGCGCAATGTCACCGCGTTCAATCGGCGCAGGGAATCAAGTATCGCCCCAATGCTCGCACCACTTGTGTTCATCTTCAGAATTTGCGCGAGCCGATAAGCTGAATAACGTCAGTTGGTCAGCGGCTTGCCTTGCTCGACCCAATTGACAAAAAGTGCATAAAGAACGCGCTGATCTTTAGCAGTGAGCGTACCAAGTTCGACCGAAGGCTCAATAGCCAAGCTGCGCTTAAGCGTGTCGCCGTTGGCGAGTGTTTCGATTTGTTCGAGAACGCGGATTTCAGTTTTTCTGCCTCGCGCCTGGCTTGGGGCGAAAAGTCCAGACCATTGTTCAAGATTGAGTTCAGCACGAACAACCCGATTTTCATCTTCGGGCTGCGAATCGTTTACCACGATCAATTGAAGGTTTTGTTTTTTCATCTGGGGCTTACTTCCGCAACAACACTCTATTTCTTTCGTTACTGCGGGGTTGTTGTCTAAATACGTCTGAATCATGTCTGAATCATGTCTGACGTAGAAATTGTGCTTCTAAGTGCTGGCACTACTGCATTTCTGCGAATCGGCTTTCCCGCCACTTACGATAAATCTTCCCGCCACTTACGATAAACCTTCCCGCCACTTACGATAAATCTTCCCGCCACTTACGATAAATCTTCCCGCCACTTACGATAAACCTTCCCGCCACTTACGATAAACCTTCCCGCCAATTACGATGAGAGCGTGATTGACGCAGCTTATCATTCTTCCTGCCGATTACGATAGATGACACGGATTCCGCCCAGCACACCGCAATTCTCGAAAACTCAAATTCAATCCATTCTAAAGGCGAAACGTGGAACAATTGTTCCACGAAACCGGCAGGAAACTAACCGCCATAGCGAATATGCCGCTCTGCCGCCTTTTCTAGCCGGTCAATGGACTTATCGTAAATTTGCGTGGTTACGATTGAGGCATGCCGAGCCATCATCTGGGCTTCCTCAAGGGAAGCGCCATTGCGCCGCGCCGCCGTAATCGCCGTGTGGCGTAGGCTGTGCGTCGTTTTCGGCTGTGCTGGCTGGCTTACCACGCCCGCGCGCTTGAACGCAGCCTTGACGATGCCGCGCAGTTGCCGACGTGAGATAGCCTGTGTCTTGCCCCCGTAACGGGTCGTGAACAAAGCGCCTCCAGCCGTGCCGCGTTCGGCCAGCCAGTCCCGCAACGCTGCTTCAGCCTCTTTATCGGCGATCAATAACACTTCGTCGGCGTCGTCACGGCCTTTGCCTTGCACCGAAAGCGCAAGGAATTCGCCGCGTGTATGCAAATCGCCAAGCTGCGCCCGGTGCAGTTCGACGCCGCGAGCGGCGGTGAAGGCGAAAAGGTGCATAATCGCTCGATCTCGCTTCGACAAGTCCGGCAAGGCCAATAGGCGCAGCATTTCGGTATCGGTAAGCGTGGCGCGCTTATGCGCACGGTTCGCGCCTTTTCGCTTGCCAGCCTTCACGCCCTGCGTTGGATCAACCAAGACGTAGCCTTCGGAAATCGCCCATTGAAAGAAAGCCCGGACGCCAGACAGCCACAGCGCAAGACTTGCGGGGCTTTTGCCTTCGGTGCGCAAATCGGCCAGCCACGCCTTTACGACGTTGCGCGTTGCCGTGTCGGTCGTCTGGTCACGGGCCGCGCCCCAAGCTCGAAACTTGCCCAGGCCGCGCCGGTAGGTCGCGGTTGTGTCGGCGGCCATCTGACCGGCGGCCACGTCTACGGCAAGCTGATCGTGCCAGGCGGCAACCAAGTCAGCAGGTCTTTGTGTGAGTTGGGCGGGTGGCGCCGGTGCGAGTGCAGTTGAGTAGTTCATAAATTCCCTTCGGTAAATTCGCCTATAATCAATCTTACAGGCGAATTGTAGCGGGGAAGCCGTAAAGCAGTCAAGCTCTAAGGCTTCAAAGCTCTAAAAATGCAAAAAAGCAACCAAGCGAGTTTCTATGAGCAAAGGCGTGTCGCCTGCTAACCGGTACAAATCTTCGCGGACTCAGCAGCGGCCAGCGGTATATCTGAATATACATTAGCGAGATAGTCGCAGCTTCGCCGGGCTTTTAGCGAATTGAGTGTTTTTGAAAGCCTTAAAGCTCTAAGGCTTCAGCTTTCTAAACATTTCGAGACTCAAGCCAGTCAGAAAGCAGTTGCTCGATCAAATCTGAAAGGTCGCGCTTTTCTTCAGGCGTAGCGGCATCGGCATTGTCAGTGAGCAACGCGCCTTTAGCCTTCATATGTGTTTGTTTTTGCAGATAAACGGTCGTGCTGATGAAGCGGTTATCCGCGCTTTTGCCCTTCGTGCCGCTTGGTTTCGTCGTGTCGGCTGCGGGCATTCTCTTTGCCGTGGCGCTTTTACCTTTCGCCGTCGGCGCGCTTTGCGTTTCTTTCAATCCGGCCAGTGAACTCGCTAGCGTGTTTTTCCTGTTGCTCATTTCGTAATCTCTTTTCCGAGTGCCTGAATATCTGACCACGCATCATCGGCGTGATCGTCTCGTACCTGGTCAACGGTTACGCCAGCCAATGCTGCCTTTTGAAAAACGGCGTAGCGCCGGATAGCTGCTTTCGTAATTGGCACGCCTGCAGCCTCGAATGCGGCGCGCGCCTCTTGCCCCGCGTTGCCTACTGGCGGCACACCGTTCAACACAACGCGAAAGTTTGAAGCCTTAACCCTCTGAAGCTCTAGGATAGCTTGGCGAACCGTATCCATGCTCAAAATGTCCGGCTCCGTCACCAATAGCAGCGCGTCGCAATTGTCCGCCATTGCCGCCAAGTCTTTCGGCGAGGGCCGCGCGCCGCTATCAATCACGATCTGACCGAAGCTCCGCGCATAGCGTGCGGTTTGCTTTTCATCTATCGCTTTGAAGGTCAACGCACTGCCGCCGCGCTCAAACCAAGCCAACGCGCTGCGGTTATCATCGCCGTCAATCAAAAGCGTTTCGCCCTTACTGCTCAGATAATGCGCAAGGTGAATGGAAAGGGTTGTCTTACCGACGCCGCCTTTGTAACTGCATAAACCGATAATCATAAAATTGATTTTTTTGAGCTTTGAAGCCTTAAAGCTCTAAAGTTTTCGATGCCTGAAGTGGTACAGCTTCGTTGCCGTCAATCAAAAGCGATTCGCCCTTACTGCTCAGATATTGCGCAAGGTGAATGGAAAGGGTTGTCTTGCCGACGCCGCCTTTGTAACTGCATAAACCGATAATCATAAAATTGTTTTTTTTGAGCTTTGAAGCCTTAAAGCTCTAAAGTCTTCGATACCTGAAGTGGTACAGCTTCGTTTGCGGGTGAGGATTATGCGCATGAATGGCTATGCTGCCAAGACTTCAATCCCGCCATGAGCTTGTTTCTTGGCCTTCGGCTTGACTTGAATGGTAACAACCTGGTCTAGCCGACTCAATAACCGCATCAGCCGATCAATCGAAAAGTCGTTAAACTTCCCATTCATCAGCCGGGAAACGTCAGGTTGTGCCAAGTCCAAAAGTGTCGCTGCCTCTTTTTGCTTCAGCTTGCGGTCTTTCAGAATGTGAAAAATGCGCAGGGTTAATTGCGCACGCACCTGCATTTCTTCGGCGTCTTCAAAGCCTAAATCCTCAAACACATTGCCGCTGCCTCTGGTTACTTCACTCATTGCGTTACCTCTTTGTAATCTTTCTCTGCTTCTTTCAGGCGTTTGCGTATCAGGTCAATGGTTGCTTTCGGTGTCGCAATTCCCTGTTTCGATTTCTTCTGAAACACATGCAGCACATAGATACGTTCAGCAAATTTCACCGTGTAGACTGCCCGGTAAGCGTCGCCATCGTAATTTTCAACGACTTCTAAAACGCCAGCACCGCCGAAGCCTTTCAATGGTTTTACGTTCGGCAACTTTCCGCCGCTTTGTGCTTCCTGCAAAGCGATCCCAATTTCTCGCCGCACCGCTTTTGGGAAATCGCGCAAGTCCTCGCAGCTTGAGCCAAGCCAGTCAACGGGCTTAAGTTTCGGTTCATCCGCCATATAGTAAAACTACCATAACATTTACCTTGTAGAAACGAAAAACTCTCTGCATTTTAATCACAGCCACCCATTGAAATCGAAAATGTACCTCTGCTATGACAGACGGCAACGCTGACGACCTTTCGCCAATGCCCCGAATCACGAGCGAAAGGCGCTAACGTTGCTCCGATGCACTCTTGCCCCGTGTGCGTCTTGTAGAGGTCTTACATATCGTTTTTCACCGCGCCGTCCTGTTTGAAGATCGGCTCGAAGTCTGGCGGAAAGACCTCCACGTGCGTCGGATTGACCAGTACGGCTGCCAGGCCGGCGTGGTGATAACCGGTCGCAACTGGCGCGTCAGACAATGCGCGCAGTAGATTTGTTGCGACGAAAATGCTCGACGCCATCCACCGCGACCAACACGTAATCCTGCCAAAAATGGTATTCCCTGACGACACCCACACGTTGCAACCTGCCGAACAGCGACACGAAGATTTTGCGCAAGGGTTGCAGGTCAACCGGATCGAGCGCCACGCGCATCTGCGTATCGCTCGGAATCGCGCTGATGCGATAGATGCTTTTTAAGTTTTCACTTTCGACTTTGGTACGCTCATCAAAGTCGAGCAACGACGGCGACTTGAGCGAGAACATCGCCAAGGCACTGCTTAAAAAATCGGTCAAGGGGTACTTGGCATTGGTGCGGCGATGATCCGAGATGGTGGCAGACTTTTTATTCACCACCTCCATCAACGCATCGAACGTGATTTGCTCTTTGGTTTCTTGTAGTTACCCGGCATCCCCTGACGTTACACCGGGCGACTAATTTTCTAAACCGGGAATTGCTGATACTCAAGTTGCGCAATGACAAAGTGATGACACTTACGCCGCAGAATTCAGCTAATGTACAGGTATGCTGCAAGAACTTGTGTTAGCACATACCGCATCGCCGAACGATGCGTCGGTGGCGGTCAGGGTTGACGACTGGTCGTGGCAAACGTGTCTGCGTAAGGTCGTTTTAGGTCGGCGCGACACGCTGGTGCCGCAGTCGCACGCTTCAGTCTGGGAGTTCTACCACGACGAGAATGCTTACCAATTTTTGCTCGAAATTCTCTGCGGATTGCATTCACCCATGTTGGGCGAGACGGAAGTGCTGGGGCAGTTCCGCACATATTGCGCCGCCGCCAGCTTCCCGAAAAACCATTGGGGACGATTTCTGCGCCAACTCACGACCGATTTGATGCGCGACGCCAAGCGCATTCGCCACGAACATTTGCAACATCTGGGACATCGCTCTTATGGCAGCGTAGCGTGCGAGTTGTTTAATGGCTTGCCGCGCGTTGCCGTGTTGGGCGCCGGGCAACAACTCACACAAGAGATGCTGCCGGCGTTGCTGGAACAAAGTGAAGTGGAAGTGTTTGCGCGTGATGCAGTGAAAGCGCGTGCCGCTTTGCGCCCGCAGCACGGGCTAACGGTGCGCAATCTTTCAGAAAACGCGCTCTCTGACGAAGCGAAGATCGGATTAATTATGGCCGCGCCGTTGCCTGCCGCAGACATTGCGGCGTGGCTGCGCAGGCAAAGCGTGTCATTCCAACGCGTGCTGGATTTGCGGGGCGAATCGGCGCATGACCCGCTGCTCATTGAGAATGAAGTGATTGACCTGCGTGATTTTTTTGCGCGCGTACAAGCGAACCAACGGCAAGCCGCCGCGCGTGCGCAAGCGGCGCGGGCAGCGTGCGCGCAACTCGCGCAACGGCAGACGCGGCAAGTGCAATGCCGTCCGTGGGTGTCGGTTCGCACATAAGCTGCAACTCCCCCCTTCCTTATCAAAGGACTTAGCCCACAAGTCTTCGCACATATTTTGCAACTGGTTTGCGTGCAACTCCGGTTGAGCGTGTCTGATTTGCACGTCGGTTTGGTTACGTCTTCGTTTTAGGCCGGTCAGTAGCAGCGACTTTACGGAAGACCTGTTGGGCAATCCGGTGCAAGCTTCGCGGATCAAGGCCGCCAGCTTCGGCGCGCGTGTAAGAACGTTGCGTTTGCTCCCAGCATCGTTCCAAGCCGGCGACGGCAGCCGGTAAAGAGAACGGGATTGGCGGTTTGCTCGCATGTTTCGTGAGCGGTGACAAAAGCGGAGCGCCGTGGCGCGTCAAATAACGCGCCACGCCCGCAGGCGCAAAGCGTAAGGCAGCCAAACTCGCCGCCATGTCTGACAGCACCATGCCAAACGGACATTCGCCAGCCAGGACGGCGCGCAACCACTCTCCAAAACTCAACCGATAACATTCCAGGTGTAAGCGAACCTCGGCGCTGTCCAGCCAGTCACCCCATTCAGCACCGCTCTCCTTAATCACCTGCGCGTGCGCAGGCAAGGCTTGCGTGAATTCGTCCAAGGCGACGGGCGCAAAACGCCAATCGGCAAAGCCGTCCACCGTCGGGCCGCTGGCGGCAGACAAGCATTGCCAAATCCGTAGTTCATTCACTTCACGGATCGTCAATCCCAACCGGTTAGCGGTCGTATCAAGCGAAAGTAAGGACTGGCGTTCCGCCTGTAAGCTCGCCAATTCACGCGCATCCAGCCAAACCTGTGGCCAATGCCTGCGCGTCGCACCGTCATCGTGAAACAACGTTATTTTCCCGGAAGCCAACAAGCGCTCGCCTTGTTTCACGCTGAAACCCAGTCGTGCATTCACTTCCGCCGGAGTCAGGAAACGTGCTTCCCAATCAAAGGTAGGTGCGAGTTCGCCGGAGCGTAATTGGGCTTCCAGCAACATGCAGAGAAAGGCTAACGTCGGCTGCGCGGCAAGGGTTTTCAGCGTGCGCGCCAATTCCCAAAGTTCACGACGCGGAGATTGCGCCGCGCAAAACTGGCGAAAGAGGGAAGGGCCACCCAGCAAAACGGCGGCAGCGGTTTCCAAGGCGACGTGATGACGGGCGGACGAGTCAGCGAATGCAACCACATACTTTGCGCAAAAGTCAGCCAACGCGATCAACACCTGGCTACGCTCAGCGTAAGATAGCGCAGGCCAGCCGGTGCGCTCGTAAACCCCTGCCCCCTGCAACCAGATGTTGGCCTGGCGCTCCGACTCTGGCAAAGGCGGCGCGTCATGGTTGCGCCAGTCAGCGCCACAAACACAGCGGCTCACCTGACTCCGTCGCCAGCGTAGCGGCTGCGTGCAGGCAGGACAGCGTTCCCACAAGCGTACGTGATGGCGCGGACAAACCGTCACTGCCTGTTCATCCCAAAGGCTGCGGCAGTAAGCGGCTTCCCGTAAACACAAGCCACAAACCTGGGGCTGTTGGAACTGCCAGCCGCCTCGCTGCCAAACCGACGCGCGCCAGGTTTCAAACACGGTTTCCGCCGAACCCGTCAGTTGTGCGAGTTTTGCGAACTGCGTCGTGGGCCGCAGCAGCACTTCCCAGCCAGTGACCAGGAGGCGGGGCGAGAAACCAGCCAACGGCAACCACCAATGCAGTTGATAGCAGTTCGCTTCGGTCAGCCGCACCAAATACCCTGGCAGGGATTCGTCTTCATACGGCGGAGGGCTGCGCAACAGACGCGGCACCATTGGGGCAACTTCAGCAATACGCGCAGTAGTCAACATTTCGTTGCCTCCCGTCGCGCTTGCCCGTAAGCCTGAAGTTTGCCGGTGAATTCCTGATCGCGCAGCGGCGCGACGCGCAACTGCTCCAGCGGCGCGCGAAACGGATGCGGCAACCGCTGATTCCCTGCCGCCCAACGCTCCTCGTATGCTTCCGCCAGCAGGGCCAACGTCACGCGCGGCGCCTCACGCAACACTGCCAGAACGGCGGCACGCCGAATGAGTTTAATCAGCGCACCCGTTACGCCAGCGGTCGCGCAGTAAATTCGCTGAGCTGTTTCGGTGTCGCTCAAATGGGCAACTTCCGCAAACGGTAAAGCTTCATCGATGTGGCGCAGAAAAGTCCGCAGTTCGTGTTGTTGTGCAGGCGTATCCCAACCAAACGGCGCAAGCTGAAGCCGCTGTTGAAAGCGCCGTTCCAGTTGCGCGTTGGCTTGCAGAATGACTTCGGAATACGGCATCCCCGTCAGCACGAGCGGCACTTGTGATTCATTGATCAAATCCTTCAACCAATTGGCGACGGTCAACAAAATGTGATTCGAGTCGCGGTCAATGAAATGCTGAAATTCGTCGAGGATGAGCAATTCGACGCGGCACTCTTTCAGCATGCGCACCACGCGCAGCGTTTGCTGCACCGTCGTGCCGCGTTCCGCCAGCGGATCGCCGAGCGCAACCAGCAAACGGGTCGCCAAACTTTTGGCCGTCGCAGGCACCGGAATGGCGGCGGTCACAACGGGCAAGGCGATGCCCTCCGCCGTCGCACGGCGCGGATATTGCCGTGCATAGTTTTGGCACAAGGTCGTTTTCCCGGCTCCGGTCGGCCCGGTGATGAACAGACACTCCGGTTCGGTGGTCAGCCGCGAATGCTGTTGGCACCACGCCAGTTGCTCACGCACTCGCTGCAAACGCGGAAAGTTAATCACGAAATTTTCAATGCAACGAAGCCGTTCCGTCGAGTTCAGCGCAGACAGTTCATTTATTGGCATGAAGCCTCCTCCCGCCACGCGGTCAGGTCATAGCTCACGCTCCAACCTTCGGCTTCCGGTAAAAAGGGGCTGGCTTCACAGGTTCCGTTGGCTAATGTCGTTGGTGCTGACGCATCGGTAGCAGAAATTGTGGCTTGAATTGGCGCTGGAACCGTAGCTTCATTCGGTTGGCCCAGATTGAGAAAGCGCGCCGCGCGGGTTCGTTTCGTGAGGGTCGGCGCGACTTCCCGCTCGCGCGTCATGATCGCCGTGATGTGTTGGCGTGCTTCACTGAGGGCGGCTGCGTCAACCGAAGCTGTCGCCGTTTGGCGCGCATGGCGACGAATGATTTCGTGCTGATGCAAGGTCAAGCCGCGCGTGTATTCGTGTTCCGTCGCAGCCACCGGCACATATCCTTGCGCCGTCGGATCAAAGACGTAAATGACGGATAAATCGGTGGGATCATATTTGAGTTGCGCTTTGCCATCTGCCGGCAAAGCACGCCGAATGCGAGCGAGCGCCGCCGCGTGATAATGCAAGGCAAACAGTTCAATACCGCTTCGCCCGATGCGCCGTTCCGCCGAGCAGCCCGTCAGAATATCCAATTCCGCCAGGCGCGCGCAGTTCGGTAGTGGCTGCGCTTGCACGGCGCTTTGCCAGCACTGATAGGGCACCGCGCCCAATCCGCGCTGCACTTGCTGATGGTAAAGGTCTACGATCCAGGTATGAATCAGTTCCTCTAACGCGGGCAGCGCAATCACCGCATGGCGTTGCGGATCATAGTCACCGCGCTGCGTCACATTCGAGAAAGTCGTGCCCGGCAGTTCGTGCAACAGTTTGGTATTCTGCGTGCCAAACCAACGCTCCATCGAGCCTTTGTACCAACCGCATTGCGGCGGCGCGTGTTCCAATTCGACGCCCAGTTGCACGCAAGTATCCGTCAAATGGCGGCTGTGAAACTCCTTGCCATTGTCTACAATCAACGTTTCCGGCACGCCGTGAGCCGGCCAATCATTTTGTAATTTCGGATAGCGTCCCTTGAGATGCCCTTTTGAGCGAATCGCATGCCGCAACGCCAGCATCACAGAGGTATAGCCTGGCGCGGCGAAACTCACATAGATACCCAACACCATGCGCGTAGCAACATCCAAGAGCGCCGTTAGCCACGGACGCCCTAACGGCAGGCGCGTTTTTTCGTCCACGACCAGCAAATCCAGCCGCGTGTGATCGCATTCGACGCGCGCCAGCGGGTGCGTCGCACGTTTCACGGCAGGCGCGTTTGGATTCACCTGATAAAGTGCCTGCGCGTATTTGGTGCCATACCGGGCTTGCGCACATTCATAAGGATCGAGTGCCGCGATGTGGCGATACACCGTGCTGGGGTGCGGCACCGGCAATTGATCGTGCGCCGCCCGACAACGATTCTCTGCCAGAATGCGCGTCGTCAATTGTTCGTAAACGTAACGCACCGTCACACGCTGCCGCTGCAAGTAATGCGTACGAATGACTTGATCAAGGAAAGCCGCCACCGTCCGCGCTTTTTCATAATCCGTTTCGTCATAACGCACCAACCGCTTCCCGCTGACCTTCTGCCAGCGATTCCCTTGTGTGCGCTGCTGTGGCAATAACGCACGTACATCACGCCCGCCGACTTCGTAGGCCCGCACCCAACGCCGCACTGTATGCCAGGAAGGCGGCGCATCATCCTTCAATGATTCACCCACCGCTGCAATTACAGGCGTCAAGGACGCCGTGTTCCAGAGCAACCCCGGCGTCGCCAATACGCGCCGCACGTATGCCCAGCGCCGGAGCGCCTCCAAACGCAACGGGTCTTGCTCACCCAATTGCCCCAAATCCATTGCCGCTGCCACTGGCAGCACTGCTGCCTGTTCTGTGCTTGTCATTACACGCTCCTTTTCAAAGAACTGCTGTCCTGCTGTTGTCATCGGTGCTTCATCTGGAAATGATCACCTGGATGACGCACAGCTTCCGGGCACCTCTGGTGACGGCGCGTGCCGCCCCATTTAACTTCACACTTTTTCACCCCGCGCTTTTTTGTCTGGTGCGGATTCCAGTCGCTGGGCAATCGCATCACTGTGACGATCCGGGATCGTGCCAATCCGCTCCACATAAGCGCGTGTCGTCGCCAGATGTTTGTGGCCCAAGGCTTCCTGCGTCTGGCTCAGGCTCCCCGTCGTTTCCGCCACAATCCTCGCAAACGTATGCCGCGTCTGGTGCAAATGAAATTTCTCAATGCCCGCCTCTGCCGCGTAAGCTTTCATCCGCCGCGCAAACGTCCATTCCGCCAGCGGCTGCTCTGCAGCCACCGCTTCCCTACCCGGATCGTGCCGTACCCAAAGCGGCGCGCGGTCATCCAGTTTTTTGGGGAGCGCAGTTTCTACTGTCGTGGTCGCCTTTTTCCCTTTTTTCTTTTTCGGCTCCGATGCTGCCAACTCCTTTTTCGTCGCCGCTTTTTGTAATGCCGCCAGTTTCTTCCGCTCCGCCTGCGCCGTCATGCGTTCGGCCACTTCCGGCGCGCGTAAATGCTCGATGACCGCCAATCGCTCGCTCGTTTCCAGGTATGCCAACAAGGCCTGCCACACCGACGAATGTGTCACATAGCGCCGCACCCTTTTGCCACCTTTGACCTGCGCGCCGACGATCAAACCAATTTCATCCCAGTCCAAATCTTTGCCCCGTAAGCGCAACACTTCCGCCCGCCGCATCCCGGAATACATCAGCAGCAAGAAAATTGCGTGATCGCGTAGCGCCTGCACTTCCCCGCTCACCGCCTGCCTTTCCAACACGGCACGCAAGTCTCGCAGTTCTGCATTGCTGAGCGCCTTCGTCGCGTCGGATTGATAGGGCTTCGGCGTTTTGCGGCGTGCCCGCAGAAACGGGTTCTCTTTCAGATGTTTGGCCAACTCCGGCTGGCGCAACAGCCACGAGAAAAACGAAGACACATACGATAGTCGCGCGGCAATCGTATTCGCCGCCAGTCTGCGTGCTTCCATCGCCTGCCCCCAAACAGAAACATCCGTCGCGTTGATTTCGTTGAGCGGCTTTCCTGTCTGCGCCCAAAACTCTGCCACGGCCTGCCGCTTGCCGCGCGCCAAATCGCGGTACCGCACGCTCGCCCCGTCGGTTGTCGCGGCAATCCACAGCGCTACGGCATTCTCGATCACTGTGTCCAAAGCCTGCCGCACAATGACCAGTGCGTCTGTTTTTTCTACTTTTTTTGCTTTCATGCGGGTTATTTTACGTCGAAATTTCAGTATGCGCTAATGTGCCCTTTGCGCACACTAATCACATAAATTCGTAATTCCACTCATTCTATGCTATTTTGTGAAACATACTTCCCTGCTCTACTCGAGGTAAACTATGAAAGCGACCCGTCGCCGTACCCGCACGCCCGACCCACTCGCCTCCCGCGCGGCGGTGCGAACCATCCTCGCCCAACTACAAACCACGCTGGGTGTCGGTTCGCACATAATTTGCGCAGAATTCGCACATATCCTGCTCCAGCCCGTGAAGTTAGATGAAAAAGTTGCGCGCGACTTCCTGCATGGTTTCCTCGGTGACTAGGGAATTTTGCTGTTTATGCAGTGCGTTCAAGTACTGAATCAGCGGCTCGGCCAAAGCACCAACCCGTTCCAGTTCA
>JANNUY010000078.1:0-3911 GCA_031414155.1 Acidobacteriota bacterium | reverse complement strand
ACGGTGCGGCGACCGGTGCCGAACTTGGACGAACTCACCAGCGCCTGCAATTCGATGAGCATCGGGCGTGTGCCTTCCATCGCCGCGATGACCGCCGAACCTGAAGCACCGATGGGGCGTTCGCTCAGGAAAACTTCTGACGGATTGGGTACGCCGATCAGTCCGGCACTGGTCATTTCAAAAATGCCCAACTCGTTGGCAGCGCCGAAACGGTTTTTGGCAGCGCGCAAAATGCGGTGGTTGTGATGGCGTTCGCCTTCGAAATAAATCACGGTGTCAACGATGTGTTCGAGGGCTTTGGGGCCGGCGAGCGTGCCTTCTTTGGTTACGTGGCCGATGAGGAAAACGGGTACGTTGAGATTTTTGGCGACGAGCAAAAACTGTCCGGCGACTTCGCGCACTTGCGAAACCGAGCCGGGCGCGCTTTCGAGCTTGCCGGAATAAACCGTTTGCACCGAATCAATGATGATGGCTTGCGGTTGCAAACGATCAACTTCGTCAAAGATGCGTTCGAGTTGCGTTTCAGAAAGCAGATACAAATTTTCAGGATTGATGCCTAGTCGTTCGCCGCGTAGCTTGATCTGGCGTTCGCTCTCTTCGCCCGAAACATAAAGCACGCTGCCATAAATGTTGCTGAGTTTGTCGGCGACCTGACTTAATAACGTGCTTTTGCCAATGCCCGGTTCGCCGCCAATCAAAACGAGTGAACCGGGAACAATGCCGCCGCCCAACACGCGGTCGAATTCGTCAATGCCGGTGACGTTGCGGGCTTCGTCCTGCGCTTCGATGGCATTGAAGGCGATGGGCTTGCTTTCACGCAGCTTCAAGCCGCTGCGTTTGGCGGCTGTGCCTGTTTTAGACAATTCGCGTTCGCGCTCTTCGGCCATCGAATTCCATGTGTTGCAATCGGGGCATTTGCCCAGCCACTTGGCCGACTGAAAGCCGCAAGTTTGACAGGCATAAACGGTTCGAGGTGCTTTGTTTGCCATTGTGTTGGATTACCTTTCCAGACTTTTGAGATGAATTTAGACCTTAGCAGACTTTGTGAGACTTTCCTAAAAACGGACAGCCGAAATTCTTGTGCGTAAATTAGTTGCGCACTACACTGTGCGCCGTCGAGCAAACACAATCTATCGCATTCAAGAAAATGTTTTTCCCCACGAAGAGACACGAAGTTTTCACGAAGAGGAAAAATTTTACCGTTAATGCCTTCGTGTCTTCTTCGTGTGGCTTCGTGGGAGAAATTCTTTTTCTGAAAAGCTAAAACTTGGTCACTTATCCGACTGTTACTATTCGTTGCCGCAAGCGCGCATCGGTTAGTGACATAAACCTAACGCAACTTGTTCCAGTCTGAACTGCGCGTTCAGACTATCCCCCAAAATCCCCGATGGCGCGCAAAGGACTCACCTCCACAACGCCATCGCCCCAAACGCAAGGAGTGTTCCTATGAAACGCAGTCTTCACCTTGTGCGCCTCACGCGGCGTGCTTGCTTATCGTTGCTTGGGCTGGTCTTGTTTTTCGCGGCGTTTGCGATCATCTCGCCCGTGAACAACCCGCACGCACAATCCGCCGAAGCCCCTGACGCTTCGGCACGCGGCCCCTTCCGCGTCGTCAGTTCTGAATACAAACTGCCCGCCGCCATTGACACCGAAGTACTAGACGTGCCGCCCACCACGGGCGCACCGCGCGCCGTCGAGTTATGGGCGCGCGTCTATCGTCCGAATGATTTGAGTGGCGGGCCTTTTCCGTTAGTCGTTTTTTTGCACGGCAATCACGCGACCTGCGGCATTGGCGAAAACCCGCGTTTCGATGACCGCACCGATTACACGACGACCGGGCAATGTACTCCTGAATATCGCGTCGTGCCGAACCATTTAGGTTACGCCTATCTGGCCGAACGGCTGGCGTCACACGGTTATATCGTGGTTTCAGTCAACGCCAATCGCGGCATTACGGCGGGCGCGGGCGTACCCGGCGACGCGGGGTTAAACCTCGCGCGCGGACGCCTGCTTTTGCGCCATCTCGAACGCCTGAGCATTTGGAACGCGCGCGCCAATACGACGCCCGCTTCGTTGGGCTTCGATATGCAAGGCACGATTGATTTCAATTACGTAGGCATGATGGGACATTCGCGCGGCGGCGAAGGCATTCGTGCAGCTTATAACCTTTATCGTGACGCAGGCAGTCCGTGGCCCGCGCGCATTCAAAGCCGCGTGCGCTTTCAGGGGCTGTTCGAGATCGGCCCAGTGGATGGACAAACCGGACGCATCCTGAATCCTGATAGTCTGGCGTGGGCGACGCTGTTGCCGATGTGCGACGGCGACGTATCGAATCTGGCAGGCGCGCGTCCGTTTGATCGCGCGTTGCGCATTGATAGCGAGCGCCCGACGATGAAAAGCACTTACACGGTGTGGGGCGCGAACCACAATTACTACAACACCGAATGGCAGGTCAGCGATTCGGCAGGCTGTTTCGGCCATCGCCCGTTGTTCGGCTTTTTGAATAACTCTGATGCGCAACAGCAAACGGCGATTTATCCGTTGATGGCTTTCTTTCGCGGCAACGTCGGACCTAAAGCAGATCGTAATTTCAATCGTAATTTCAACCCGCTTTACAACACGCCTGCCGGTGCGAACGCCATTACGCGCGTAGATCGCGGTTACAGCGATTTGGCGGCGACTTATATTGTTGATGATTTCGACCGTCCGACGGGCTTGAGTTCGTGGGACTTTCCGACCACCTCGAACAACATAGACGCCACCAACATCAACCTCGTGACCGACGGCACGCGTTCGCGCCACGACGCAACGCAACGCGTCGCAGTGATAGCGTGGGCCGGGGCGAGCCTGAATACGTTTTTCCAAACTGATTTTTCGGGCGGGTTGGAAGGCGGTTTTTTTCAGACGCTCGACTTTCGCGTCTCGCGCCGCTATACGCCTTCGCTCAACCCAGACTTGAACTCGCCGACCGATTTTTCGGTGCAATTGGTCATGGGCGACGGCAGCTTTTCCAACCCGGTGCGGTTGAGCAATTACGCCGATTTGCGCGGCCCGGTGGGCGGAGCTTTTGGCGGCAACCTGCACGCGATTCTGCAAACCGTACGCGTGCCGCTGCGCGATTTTGCGGGCGCGAATCTCAACAATCTTAAGGGCGTACGCTTCACGTTTGATCGCACCAACAGCGGCGCGATCTTTCTGGGCAACATCCGGCTGTCGGCTTTTGCTGACGGCTTTTCTCCCTTGTCGTTGCGTTCTGACATTCGCCGGTTCTGGATTGACGATCACTTTTACCCCATCGAAGATGCGACGCCGCCGGCCAACGAAGGCACGGCTTCGATGAAAGCGGTGCGTCGCCTCGCGCCTGCGCGCGGGTTGTCGGGCAAGGCGGCGGAATCAATTATCGAACTGGAATTCACCGCCGAACAACCTTTCCCGGTGTTGAACGAACTGCCCGTTTTGCGCGTCGGCAATCGTGAATTCAACTTGAGCCGCTTCCCTGTCACGGGCGAAACGACTTCGTTGATTTTCACGCTCACGCGCGCTGAGTTCGATCAACTCAAGGAAGGCGACGACGTGACAGTGCAATACGGCAGCGGCACTGAAACCAATCGCCGTTGGAACGTCGGCGCATTCAACAAGAACGCGCAGTAACCTTAAGACAAAGAAATTGGACAGGGTTAGCAGGATTGACGGGATTGACCAATAGGCACATGCCTTTTGACACTATTACACGGAAAACTAAGTTTCTTTACAACGGTCTTTGCCGCGTATGCGGCGGCTGAATTTAGCCGTGGGTTTCAACCCACGGGAGGATGACGCATCGTTTCCGTGTCGCGTTAGCGACACCTGAAGGCGTCCAATGTTTCAACCGTCGCTCACGCGACGAACGAATTTTCTCAACACCTCCCGTG
>JANNUY010000077.1:0-2998 GCA_031414155.1 Acidobacteriota bacterium | reverse complement strand
GCGCTGCGTCGAGCAGTGGCGGCAAAATGTATTTGAGTTCTGAGTGCCGCGAACCGGGCAGCAGCGCGACGATAGGGCGCGTCGCGTCGAGTTGGTGTTGCTGGCAAAACGCTTCGCGCGTTGCCGTCACGCGCACGCTGTCGAGCAACGGATGGCCTACGTAATCAACTTCGACGCCGTGGCGTGCGTAATAGTCCTTTTCAAATGGCAGGATGACGAGCATCCGTTCGACATAGCGTTTGATCGCGTGAATGCGGTAGCTGCGCCACGCCCAGATTTGCGGGCTGATGTAATAAGCGATGCGTTGGGGGCGCTGCCCGTCACGATGCAACCGTTTTGCCAGCCGCAAATTGAATTCCGGCCAGTCAACTAATACGACCAACGCGGGCTTGCGGGTTTGCGCTGCCTCACGCAAACGCCGAAAGACGCGCAGGAATTTTGGCAAGGCGCGCGCTACTTCGAGCGCGCCCATAATGGCTACCTCTTTGGCGTCAACTAAAGTTTCTACGCCCGCTGCGCGCATCTCTTCACCGCCCGCGCCGAAACATTCCCACGTCACGTCAGGCCGCAACGTATGCAAGGCTCGCACTAAGTTCGCCCCGTGCTTATCGCCAGAGGCTTCGCCCGCGACGATCATGAGTTGGCAAGTGGTTGAGTTCGGCGTGAGCATGCTTGAGTAATTTAATCGGAGCGGGGGACTAGGCACGAATCACGGTGATCTCGTGCCCCATTGGTGAGGTTGCTCTTTCGGTTGCGGTTCGCTCGCTGATGTCGGGCATGTCAGAACGTCGGTCAAAAATTACCAGCCAACCTGTCGCCAACCCCAAGCCGGTTAGATAGCCATCTATCTGTTCCAGTCCTTGCGTCAGCGGATCAGGACGACCATCGCGCCATACTTTTAACTCAATGCCCACTTGCGCCGCGCCGTAGCGCAAATGCAAATCCATCCGGTCTGAGCCGATGGCGTATTCGCGCGTCAGCCTGCCCCCGCCGTTGGCTACGCGGTCAAGGAAAGCCATCATCACCAGATGCGGCGCGATTTCGTGATAAGGCGCGCTCTTGAGCAAGGGCTGGCCGTGTTGCCGCCAGAAAGCGAGAAAGGCCGAAAGCAAAGCGGTGACATTCAACGTTGCATCTGCATTCAGCCACGTCGGTTGAATACGCGGCAGCGAATCGCGCGGCCCGCCCGACAACACGCGCGGAATCACTTCGCGGTAAAGCGGATTGGCGATCTCAAGCCCGCCGCCATTGGTGCGCCGCACCAACCCCAAATCTATGACGTATTGGCGATCATCTTCCGGCACGTCATCAAGTGCGCCGCCCGCGAGAATGGGCTGTATCACGTTGCGCACGCGCTCTTCGGTCAGCTTGTGCGTCAACTGCCCCAGATGCACAGGGCGACGCGCGATGACTAACTCTTCCGCTTGTTCGATGTGTTCGACGGTGATGGCTTGGTGAGTGTCGGGTTCGATGTCTTCGACGGCGGCTTTCGCCAGCGCATTGACCAGCCAGGGTTGCCCTTGCGTCAACGCGAATACGTGGTGCAAGGCAGCAGGTTCAAAAGCCTGTCCGGTTTCGGCGGAGTGCTGTTGCAACAACGTAGCGACTTCGCTCTCGGTGAATTCGCGCAACGTCATCGAACGCGCCGCGATGTTGAACGGACTCGGCGTGCCCAACCGCGTGCTGCCGCCCGACATCACTTTGTAATCAAGAATGTCGCGCAAACCTATGACCGCGAGCGAAGCTGGAAAGGCTTCAGGGCGGCGGTCATAACCTGAACGCAGTTGACGTAAGACCGAGAGCAGCACGTCGTCTTCGAGCGCATCAATCTCGTCGAGAAAGATGACCAGCGGACGTTGCGAGTGGCGCGACCAGGCTTGCAAGGCTGTACCGATGCGTTGCCCGGCTTCGGCGGTGGGCCACGGCGGCGGCCATAATTCAGGCGGCAGTTGATGCTCAATAGAGCCGCGCCAGTCCCCTAGCATTGCCAATTCAGCGCCGTTCAAATCAGCGCCCAACCCGCGCCCGACTTCCATCGAAACCTTCGCCGCTGTGTATTTACCCGAAGCGGTCAGTTCACGCGCCAACTGAATGATGGACGTGGTCTTGCCTATCTGACGCGGCGCGTGCAACACAAAATAATTTTGCTGCTCGATCAACCGCATTACATTGTCAGCCCGCAACCGCTCAGACGCTGGTAGCATGTAATGCAACTCAGGTCGGCACGGGCCAGCTACGTTGAAAAAACGCATAGGTTCCGTGGTCGTTAAGTTCTCAGAAATTTGGACGAAAGGTCTTTACCAAAATGGACGGATTATAACGGCGAGACAACGCGCCTATCGGCCTAACATCTTGTGAGATGTCACGCTGCTAGGGCTTCGTATATCTGCTCTTGCTCTTTTGGAAACCCAAAGACAGAAGACATGTTTGAAAGCCTTTTCACGTCATCATCACGATAACCGCCCGATGTTTGATCAAGAATAGTAAGGAATTGGTTAGACTGTTTATACGATTGTAAGTCGTACCAGCGCCGAAAGACCTCGTTTGATGCGACGTGAGTGTTATTTCGAGAAGACAATGTTTGAACTAACGAAATAACCTTGACACCTTTGACTTTAAAATCAACTTTCACTTCTTTATCAAAATCACCCACTAGCACAATATCAGGCTCATAGTAAATTTGGCTAGTTGCTAAAAATTCCTCAACTTCGTCCTGAAAAGAGCCAGCGTTTTTTAGTCGCTGCGTATAAACTAGGTCTGATGCGCGGATGCAGGTCTGGGCTAATCGGACAATTGCGCGGGGAAGATTAGTGACTTGTTGGGCGTCAACTATAATTTCAAAGGAGCCATTGTTTTGTGTCACTCCAAGTGAACTGCAAATATCATCAAGAATAATTCTACGTTTTTTTGTAGCGAATAAGTCGAACTGTAAGTCAGAAACGTAGTCTGATGTCTGTCCGAGGTCAGAAAGAATACGAAGACGTCGGCTCCGGCTTCG
>JANNUY010000076.1:0-6568 GCA_031414155.1 Acidobacteriota bacterium | reverse complement strand
GAAAGTTCATCAGCACATTCGCCGTCGCAGGCAATTCGAGATCGAACGATTGCCCGCGATAACGCAGCGCCAGCAGTCGCTGTAATTGAATTTGTTTTGAGGCAAAACCTTCGGCGCGCAAGTCGCGCTGCGCTTGTTGGGCCAACGCCGCGAAGGCTTCGGTGATGCGGCGCGGCAGTTTTTCTTTAGCTTCGCCCGTCGGTATAACTGACAGCATTACGGTTTGCGCGTAATCCTTCACGACATCAGCAAGCAATACGCCCAGCGCCGAAAACGCGCTGGGGTGGTTGGGAATCAAGATGCGCGGAATGCGTAAGGCTTCAGCTAACGCAACGGCGTGCAATCCGCCCGCGCCGCCGAAACTTACCAACGTAAAGCGACGCGGATCGTGACCGCGTTCAATCGAAACCAACCGCAGCGCGCGTTCCATGTTCGCGTTAGCTACGCGCAAAACGCCGAGTGCAGCTTGCGTGCGCGTGACTGGCTTAGTGTCGAAGGCGTTCATCGCGGCGACTAATTCATCCAGCGCATTCGCAGCGCGCACGGCATTGAGCGGCATCGCGCCGTTCAATAACCCTGCGTCAGCGAAACGTCCCAATACGCAATTCGCATCCGTCACAGTGGCTTGCGTGCCTGTGCCGTAACACGCGGGACCAGGGTCTGCGCCAGCGGATTGCGGGCCGACGCGCAACGCACCGCCTGCGTCTACGTGAGCAAGCGAGCCGCCGCCCGCGCCGACGGTGTGTATGTCGAGCGTAGGCACAGCGATGGGCAGGCCCGTCAATTGGGCTTCACGCGTAGTGCGCGGCTGGCCTGCGATCAAGGCCACATCGGTCGAAGTCCCGCCCATATCGAAGGTCAGCAAATCGCTGAAGCCTGCGCGCGCGCCGACGACTGAGGCAGCAATCGCTCCGCCCGCCGGGCCAGAAAGAATCGTGCGTACCGGTTCGCGCGCGGCGACTTCTGCCGAAATCGAGCCGCCGGAAGATTGCATGATTCTCAATGAGTGCGGAGTGCGAAGTGCGAAGTGCGGAGTCTTCAGAGAATCGGTTAAGCGCCGTAGGTATTGACTGACGCGAGGCGCGAGGTAAGCGTTGATCGCAAGGGTTGTGGTGCGTTCGTATTCACGGTATTCGGGCAGAATTTCATGCGCGACCGAAATGGGTACACCAAGCGGCGCGAGTGCGAGGGCGATTTGTTTTTCGTGATCGGGATGCGCAAAGCCGAACAGCAAGCAAACAGCGATGGATTCGACACGAGCGCGTTTGAGCTTTTGCGCGAGTTGCTTGAGTTGGGCGGGGTTTAGCGGTTCAAGCACTTCGCCATCGGCGGCGATGCGTTCGCGGACGCCGAAGCGCAACGCCGCAGGGATGAGCGGCGCGGGACGTGTGACGGCGAGGTTATATAAATCAGGCCGCGCCTGTCGGCCTATTTCCAGCACGTCTTCAAAGCCTGCGGTTGTGACCAATGCCGTACGCGCGCCTTTGCGTTCGAGCAAAGCGTTCGTGGCGACGGTCGTACCGTGTACGAGATCAAGCGAGGCAGCTTCGCCAAGTTCATCGAATATGCGTGCGATGCCTTGCAAGATCGCCTGCTCAGGTCGCGCGGGTGTCGAAGGCAATTTGAACGAAAGCAATCGGCCCTCGGCCAACGCGATGAAATCAGTGAACGTGCCGCCGGTGTCTACGCCGAGGCGCAGCGCGTTTGATAGTGCGTAATTTTTTCGCATCAGAAAAAAACTGAAAAATAATGAAACCTAACCCCACCGCGCGCGTTAAGGCCAGCCGAGTTCACGCACGGCACACCAAGCGAACGTTGGGCTCACTGGGGAATCTTCGGTTGGGTGCCGTGCGTTAGCCATTTTAGAAGACAAGCTGTTGCGGTTCCCTCAAAGATCACAGAACCTGACGGCAGACTTAGTAGTTAAAGCGAGCTTCAATCCGAAAAATTCCACGTCCCGCATCAATTTGTTTTTAGGCACATCTTTGCACCGCGTTGCTTGCGCTGTTGTACAGCGTAGGTATGATGTCAGCTTCCCCAATGACTGTCGAATTCATAACAGTTTGAAGCGATAAAGTTATTACGTAACGGGCTGGCATCTTCGTCGCCCTTTTTATATTCTAAGCGACCTCGTTACAGCTCACACGAGCTAACGAGTAACGCACTAAAAACCCCTTTTTACATCCTTAACCAGAAGGAACAACCATTATTACCGCACGGCTCAATCGTGCATTTTGAGGAGATTGTTAAATATGAAAACTACACTGACACGTATCGCGCTCGTCGCTTTTTGCATCGCCAGCTTGCCTTTGCTCGCCATGGCGCAAGGGCAACAACCTACGATTCAACCCAAACCAGTGATTTACACCACGAAGCCCAAACTCGTAATCGCCAAGTTGAAACAGGGCGATGCCGTAGTTTATGAGGTGCGCGGTCAACTCACTTATACGTTTACGGCTGCGAACGCGGATGACACGCTGGTCGGCAAAATCAGTTACACCCTGCCAGATGACGCACGCCAGAAGATTGCCGCAATATCAGGCAAACCATTGCAACAAGTACAGGCGACTTTTACACAGCCAAATGTCATAACTGAATTCCAGAAAGGTACGGGAATGCCAGTAATCCATCTAGAAATCAAGCCTATGGATGTCAGCATTTTGGGCGTGACTGCGAGCTTTGGTCGCATCGTGCTTGATATTCCAGGTCGTGAAGGTGAGAACTCGCGCTATACCACTGCCGAGATGGAAGCGCTGCTGACGAAGTGGGCGCGGCAGATTCAAACCGGCCAGGGGCGGCGCGGAATTTACCCGCGCGTGATTAAGATCATCAACGGCGAAGAAGACTCGAACATGTAAGTTTGATTGGTCTTTTGCTTAGGTTGGTGGGATCGGCTTCCACCAAATTTCTTGATTAGCGGCGTCAGGCTCCCACGAATCTGACGCCGCTCTTGCCGTTTATCAGATGAAAAAAATTTACGACTTTTCTCTACGAAGCTGCGCGATTTTTTTCTGCCTGTGGCTCTGCGGCATTACGAACCGGGCACAAACCAACAGCCCTGCCTCACCCGCTCCTACTATCCGCAAACCTCTAACAATTACTTCCCTGCCGAAATCCGCGCCCGTAAAATGGAAGGACGCTGAAGGAAAAGAATTCGAGTTGCGCGGTCAATTGTCTTTCGCCGTTACGCAAGTTAATGAAGACGATACAATGACGGGTTGGATGCTCTATCTACTGCCCGACGAGCAGCGCGAACGGTTGGCGAAACACACCGCGCAACTGCTCAAAAACATTCCGCCTTACCTGATGAAAACCGAGGTCGCGGCGGCGTGGGCGAAAGGCACGAGTTGCCCGTTTATGCGGATGGAAAGCGGCGCGGTCGAGTTTGAAATACTTGGCGGCAAAATCCACTTCACTAACGTAACGCTCGAATTCAAGGAAACGCAGGATTACCTGCCGCAGTTGTTTTGCCACTGGACACGGCAACTCAATACGCGCAAGCAACGGCGTTCGATCATTGCGGCGATCAATCGCGCCCTTAAAGGCGAAGATTCAGAATGAATCCAATGCCGCCCACGCTTACGAATTACTATTACGTGAAAACTGCGCCGTACAAAAAAACGCTTTGGCACTGGGCCTGTTGGCTGCTGGCGCTGGCTTGTTCACCGTTAAGTCTCTATGCACAAAAGCCACGTCCCTCTGATTACGATTTCCGTTCAGCCGCCGCGTTAGTCGCCAGTCTCGAAAACCACAACGGGCAATACTTGCTCAGTCTGACGAACAACACCGAACGCGAATTGCGCGGCAGCGCGCGTTTGGGCTTAGGCACTGACAGCGCGCAAACCGAAATCGGTCAGCTATCGGTCATCGTACCCGCCAACGAAACCAAACTATATTTGCTGAAAGGGCTAACTGCGCAAGGCGAGTTTTATACCTTGCGGCTTTACAGCAATGAGAAGGCGTTGCTGTTTTACAAAATCGCCGCCGTACGCCGCGTTAGTGACGCAACCTTGACGCAAGCCGAAACCGTCGCGCTCTCAGGCGCGGGGAATACCAGCACCAACAACTCATCCGCTCCTGTGCCTGCCGCGATGCCCGCCGTCTCGCAATCTGTGCCGGACGAAATTCAGATCAAGATTCGCATCGCCGCCGGCGCGGAACCCGATGATCCGTTTCAGATTGCCTTTGAATTAAGCGGGCGGCGCTCGCTGTTCGATGCCACGCTGCAATTCGCGCTCGGCTTCACCAAAGCGACCAAGCCCGTGAGCGTCAATCGTCAGGCGGTCGTCGAATTCAAAGTGCCGTCCGATGTCGGAGACGGCAAGATCACTTACGTGCTGACGCGCAAAGACGGCAGCATTGTTACGCAAGGCGAAACCACCCTCGATAAACTTTTCATGGAAGACGTGGTTACGGTCAGCGACATTCGCACGGACAAGACTGGTTACGCGCCCGGCGAGACGGCGCGGCTGACCATCGTGATGGAAGGCGGATCGAAAGAAGGTTATCGGTTAGAAATCACTGCGCACGATGCACAAGACAGTCAATTTTTTTCTACGCTGCTACATGGCAAAGGCGGCGAGAAAGCCGGTGAACAACCGCTGCAACTGAGTCTGCCCAATGATGCACGCGAACGTGTCGTAGTGAAATTCAAACTTTATGACTTAGCGAATAATGCCCTATTCGATTCGGGCGAACGTGAACTCACGATCAATGCCAAACCGTGAAGGGGATTTTCTGTGCCTGATGACATCTTGCATTGCGAGTGGCGGTAAGCAGGTTTAGAATGTGCAGTGTCCGTCACCGTATTTCGACAGTTTCACAATCACTTCAGGTTGAATCGGATTTCGGCCTGAGCCTTTCCCAAGGTTTTCCTTGTTTGAGGAGGGGAGGACGATGAGACAGATAAGATTTTCTTTCCTGGCAGCAATGATCGGCTTAACGTGCGCGACCATCGGCATAGCGATGCTGTTCACCAATAACGCATCGGTTAGTGCCCAATCCGCGCAAGACCCTGCCAAACAGCAACCTGAAAAAATTACTCCGCCCGTCTTGCCCACCGACGAAAACACGCAACAGCAGAGACAGAAAAACGATCCGGTGATCCGCGAAAACACCGACTTGGTTTCGCTGCCCGTCACGGTGGTTGACCCTTACAACCGCTTGGTCACCGGCCTGGAGCGCAAGCACTTTGAAATTTTTGAAGACAAGGTCAAGCAAGACATAGACGGTTTCAAAGACGCCGACATGCCCGTCAGCGTAGGCATCATCTTCGACGTATCGGGTAGCATGAAAGGTAAGCTTGACCGCGCGCGTGAAGCGATGAAAGCCTTTGTCGAAACCAGCCACGCCGAAGACGATTATTTTCTGATCGGATTCAACCAACGCGCCAACCTGATTGCGGAATTCACCGACGGCGAATCTCTGCTCAACAAGCTAACGTTGGTCAATCCTTCAGGACAAACCGCACTTTATGACGCGTCTTATCTCGGCATCGAAAAGGTCAAACAGGGACGCCATCAAAAACACGCCATCCTGATGATCTCTGACGGCCAGGACAATTCGTCGCGTTACACTTACGGCGAATTGCGCAAGCTGCTCAAAGAATCCGGCGTGCAGGTTTATTGCATCGGCATTGTCGAAATGGGCGGTGGCGCGGGCGCTTCGCTCGACATGCAAGGGCAGGCCATTCTCGAAGAGATCGCGCAAACCACCGGCGGCAAATCTTTCTTCCCGCGTTCGCCCGCCGAACTCGAAGACGCCACCACCCGCATCGCCCTCGAATTGCGACATCAATACAGCATCAGCTATGTGCCGACGAACCTGAAACGCGATGGGCAATGGCACAAGATCAAAATCAAAGTCACTCAACCCAAAGGCATGCCGCCGCTGCGTGTGCAACATAAAGAAGGCTATTACGCCGTACCCAAAGGCGGGAACGCGCAATAAAAAAAGGGAGCCAAACGGCTCCCTTTTTCATTTCTCGCTTTGTCGCTTGGCGACTATTCGTCGTCATCGTTTGCTTCGTCTTCGTCGTCTTTCTTTTTGCCCTTCCCTTTTCTCTTAGAGAAACTTTCGACCGCTTCTTCTTCGGTCTTGTGGCTTTCCATGAGGTCGAGCAACTGTGTCATACGCATCGTGCCGTAAACGCGCTCGGTCATGCCGACGATCTTGAACTTGCCGCCCGCTTCTTCAACCCGCTTAAACGCGCGCACGATTTCGCCGATGCCCATCGAATCAATGAGCGGAACTTCGGTCAGGTTGAGTATGACTTTGGTCGTACCCGCCGTGAGCACTTTGTCGGTCAGAATTTGCAACTGATGTCCGCCCTGCCCTTTGAAAAGTTTGCCGCGAACGTCTATTGAGGCGATGGTGCCGATGTAATGAATGCCTATGGTCAACATAAATTGGGGATGTCTGAAATGATGCGTGAATGATGAGCAGAAACCGAACGAACGGAGT
The DNA here is from genome assembly GCA_031414155.1 of Acidobacteriota bacterium. Taxonomy (GTDB): domain Bacteria; phylum Acidobacteriota; class Blastocatellia; order RBC074; family RBC074; genus JACPYM01. Next base: position 106 of record JANNUY010000076.1, on the reverse strand, counting down.
TGAATCTGTCGCCGCTCTGTTTTGCTGCCGGTTGTTTCGGGATTACACGGGCATTCTAGCCGAGAACCTGCGAATTCTGAAAGCCCTGCGAATTGCCTCTGACAGG
>JANNUY010000075.1:0-9309 GCA_031414155.1 Acidobacteriota bacterium | reverse complement strand
GTTTGCCGTCATTGTTGAAATCACCCGCAATGACAAAAGATGGAAAGGTGCCTGCGGTAACCCCGTAGGCGAGGCCGAAATTCCCCCCGCCTGTTCCTAAACGTACGACTACGACAGTCGAACTCGTACCGGAAGCCAAATCAGCAATTCCATCTCCATTGAAATCGGCAACGGTTACGGTCTGAGGGACAATGCCTGTTTCGTTGATGTTATTTGCCGCCGCAAAACTCGGCATCGTGCAACCCGCCGTTACGCACTTGCCCGCGCTACCTGCGTTGAAGATGGTCTGAATTTCGGCTGCGGTGAGCGCGCGGTTGAAGACGGCAGTCTCGTCAATGAACCCATTAAAGTTGTTAGCCCCGTCGGCGTCAGCTCCGATGAAAACTGGTTCTGTGTTTGTCGGAACTGGGCCGCTGGCTGCCAGGGTCGTATCAAGCGCACCATTGATATATAGCTTGATCTGAGTCCCGTCGTAGGTCGAGGCAACATGAGTCCATACATTCGCGGCAATCATCGCCGTGCTACTTGTGATCTGTGCGACGCTGCTGGTGGTGATCATTCGTAGCTTCCCTTGGTAAAGATCGAAATCATACCCCGCCGTTCTGCCAGCCTGAGTTTTATCTACAATTCGATGCGAGGTGAAAGGACTGTTGGAAACTGCGTTAGGTTTGATCCATGCCTCAATCGTAATTTGGTTGCCGGGATTGAGGCTGGCCGCGTTAGGAATTTGGACAAAATCATTTACGCCGTCAAAGCTGAAGGCCTGCCCGACCTTGCCCGCCGCAAACATAGCGCCGCCTTGCAACGTACCGTTATTCGTCCCTGCTGTGTCATTCGCATTGGCTTCGCCGCGATACCACGCGACGAGTCCTGCGGGAGCCGTCGTGCATACCGGAGGCTGCGTGCTGTTGACCGTGAGCGTAAACGTCCGCGTCGAAGTCGCGCCGCAGTTATCCGTCGCTGTCACCGTGATCGTATGCGTCCCGACGGGCGCGGCATTGTTGATCGTGACGGCTCCATTGGTGGCGTTGACGGTGAGCGTACCGGTAAAGCCCGCCGAAGCCGTCGCCGTCTGGCTCGCAATCGTGCCGTTGTCTGTCGGCGCGGCGCTCGGTTGCACCGAGAGCGACAAGCCTGTGTCTACGGCAGTGTTGGCATACACGCCCAACGTCGGTGGCGTATTCGCCGTGACGTTGACAGTCAGGTTTCCCGTAGTGGTTGCCGTGCCGTCGCTCACGCTCAACACGATGGTATTTGTGCCTAAAGCAGCGTTGCAGCCCGCCGCGATATTCGCCGAAAGCGAACCGCTTGAATTCGTGATATTCGTAATGGTGATGCCGGTAGGGACGGTCGTTGCTGTGACCGTAAGGTTTCCTGCGGCAGTTTCCGCATCGCTAACGGTGGCCAGCGCAGTGTGTTGAACTGCGGGGCTGCCTTGTAAAAAGGTGCGGGTGCTGACCGCGACAAACGTCGGCGGATTATTGATGGGAGTTGAGCCGGTGCAATTATTCAGCAGCACTGAGACCGTTCCGCTTTCGCTGTTGGTCACGGCGAGATCGGCTTTTCCGTCACCGTTGAAATCCGCGCCTGCGACGGCCCAGGGACGGCTGCCTACGTTATAAGTGAGCGGGCTGCCGAATCCGCCTGTGCCGTTGCCGAGCAACACGGCGACGTTGTTCGCATTGAAATTGGCGGTAGCGAGGTCGGCTTTTCCGTCGCCATTCCAATCACCCAGGGAAGCGCCGATGGGTGACGCTCCGGCGGGGAAGTTCGTCGGAGCGGCAAATCCGCCCGTGCCATTGCCGAGAAAGACCGCGCCATTCCCTGGGCCGATTAAACCAGTCGTGACGAAATCGGTTTTCCCATCCGAGTTAAAGTCACCGACAAACACTGGATATGGGTGCGGTGCGTTAAAATTCAACGTACCCGTAAAGCCGCCGTTGCCATCGCCAATTCGGACGTGAGCCTGCCCTGTTCCATTATCGGTAGCCACCAAGTCAAGTTTGTTGTCGGCATTGAAATCGCCAAATGCGACATAACGTAAAGTACCTGACAGTGACACATTGCTGGCGGCGCTAAAGCTGCCTGCGCCATTCCCTAAGAGGATCGCAACGCCCGCGCCAAACGTAGTAGCTGCCAAATCCAGCTTGCCATCACCATTGACATCTGCGCTGGTGAGGTAAACTGACGTACCCCCAACAGCAAAATTCGTAGCTGCACTAAAGCCGCCCGTGCCGTTGCCCAGGATGACGGATACGTTATTGGTGCCGCTGTTCGCGGTTGCCAAATCCAGCTTGCCATCGCCGTTGAAATCTCTGGCGACGACGGATTGCGGCTGGCCTCCTACCGGGAAGGTGGTGACGGCGCTGAAACCGCCCGTGCCATTGCCCAGCAAGATTCCTACGCTGTTGTTGAGGTTTGCGGTCGCAATGTCCGTCTTGCCGTCACCGTTGAAGTCACCCGTTGCGACAGAGAAAGGCGAGCCAAGTACATTGAAATTGGTAGCCGCCGAAAAGCTCGCACTTCCGCATACGGTTGATGCGCACTTGCCCGCGCTGCCGACGTTGTAGAGAGATTGGATTTCTGCTTGCGACAGGCCACGGCTGTAAAGGCTCGGCTCGTCAATTAAGCCGTTGAAATTGTTTGTGCCAGAAGAATCAGCGCCGATTACCAATGGCAAGGTGTTGGCGGCGATGACTGTCCCGCTGGTCACACGGGTTCCATCCGGCAAGCCGTTGACGTAAAGCCTGATCTGAGTGCCCTCAAACGTAACGGCAACGTGCGTCCATACATCGGGCAGAATGTTCGTCGCGCTCGTCACGTCACCGCCGAGGCTGGAAGCGCGGAAAAAAAGCTTTCCCTGTCGCACATCAAATACGTATCCGGTTGAATTGAGGCTGTCTTCTTTATGCAAAATTGTGTAAGCGCGCGCGCCTGAGTTGGTCACGGTCGGCTTAATCCACGCTTCCAGCGTAATCTGGTTCGCGGGCTTGAGACTGCTCGCGTCAGGAATACGGACGAAATCATCTACGCCGTCAAAGCTGAAGGCTTGTCCGACCTGCCCCGCGGCAAACGTAGCTCCGTTTTGCAGTGTACCGTTATTCGCGCCCGCCGCGTCATTCGCGTTGTTCTCACCGCGATACCACGCGACGAGTCCGGTCGGAGCCGTCACGCAAGCAGGTCGTTGCTGTGCGCGGGCAGCGGCTGGCATCCAGGTGGCCGAAGCGCGCCAAATCGTGGCGCTGGCAAAGGCTAATAAGACCAGCGCGAAAGCGCACAGGCCGGTGAATGATTTCAGCGAGTGAAGAGCGTTACGCAGAGAGGCTTTCATAGTGTTCATGGTTATGTGATGTCCTGTTGGCGTTGCGGCAGGGAAGGCGTACTTCCAGCCCAACGGCTTTGGGGGTCGCCGATGCGACGTGATTGCTTACGGGGGCGGACGTTGAATGATGGGAACGTAAACGTGTGTGTAGCCTAAGCCGCGCGTCGCTTGGTGAGATAAGCAAATCGCTTGCTTTGGGGACGATCAACTTCAGGGAGAAGTTACAATTACTTATGAATTTCAGGCGTGTCAGCCCGCGCTTCTGATGGACTTCGGCTGGGGCACGTTGCCGATGAAAACTATCGAAGGGAAATATGTTTCCGGCAAAACCAGTAGCATCACTCGCTACCGATGACGCTTGCCATATTGCGTTACGATGCCGCGTAAAGACGCTTACCAAATTTAGTGATTACGCTGTGACGATTGAATTACGTTTGTTGAAATTGAAGTAAGGCCAAGCGGGTTGAGGACGCTCGCCTGATTTGCATTCTTTGGCGGAAGTCGAATTGTGTCAAGTAAAAATTTGTAACATTCATGCTCAGGTGATTGTCAGTCCCTGCATTTGCCCCTATCTTGGCTTGGCAGTAACCCCCAACCTTTCACTGGCACCAACACCCAAAGGCAAACATGACGTGACCGCTCAACCCACCAGAGGCTATGAGTTCGCGGGCTATCGCTTTGCGCCGAACCTGCGCTTGCTGTGGCGCGACGGCGAAACGTTGGCGCTGACTGACCGCCTCAGTCGCATGTTGACCTATCTGATCGAACAGCGCGGGCGTACGGTCAGCCAGTCTGAATTGCTGGAGGCTTTATGGCACGACACGCACGTCGCTGAAGCCAACGTGCGCGTCACGATGAACCGTTTGCGCGCCGTGTTGCGCGCGGATGAGATCAATGCGCCGTTGATTCTGACGATTCCCAAACAGGGCTATCGTTTCGTAGCGGATGTGGTGGTGCGGTTGCAGGAAAACCCGCCGACTGCGCTGCTGAATTTGCAGCGTCCTTGCAGTCGCTCGAAGAGATGGGGAAGCGCAAATTTCTCTCACCTTATTACCTCGCCGAAATCTATGTAGGGTTGGGTGATTGCGAACGCGCCTTGCCGCTGCTCGAAGCCGCTTATGACATGCGTATGCCGCAACTCTTTCGCTTGCGGATGGAGCCGATTTTTCAAGACCTGCTCTCAGACCGACGCCTGACGGCTTTCGTCTCACGGCTACAGCTGAAACGCACTGATTCCTAGTCTTTCGTCCCGCCGCAAGAAATTTTACGCCTGCGGCAAACTTGTATGAAACGGCGGTTGCAAACTTCGCAAACGATGTACTAGGATGCGTGTCTTAGTAACAAGCAGCTTCCACCGTCATCAAATTACTACTAATTGATTTTGTCGCACGGGTTCATACCAGCAGTAGCGTGAACCGAGTCCAGCGAGCGACAGGCTTACGGTGTAACCCCCTGATCTGTTGCGATCACTTTTTAGAGAAGTTTTAGAAGGAACAGCAAAGCAATGCGTGAGTATTTTCCGATTCTGATGGTGTTCATCTTTGTGATGGGCTTCGCCGTCACCAACATCGCCTTGTCCCATTTTATCGGCAAGCGCAAGAACATCCGCGAAAAACTCATTCCATACGAATGCGGCATGGATCCGGTCGGCTCGGCGCATCAACGTTTTTCGGTACGGTTTTATCTGGTAGCGATGATGTTCATTCTGTTCGACATCGAAGCCATCTTTCTCGTGCCGTGGGCGGTGATCTTCAAATCGCTGGCAGCGCAGGGGCTGAAAGTTTTCGCCTTCACTGAAATGATCGTATTCATGGTCGTGTTGCTGGTCGGGTATGTTTACGTTTGGAAGAAGGGCTTGTTCGAGTGGAATCGCAGTTAAGCGAAACCCACTCATGAGGATTTATGGGGCTTGAATCAACTATCGGTGAAGTTTTACCTGACGTATTGACGACGTCACTTGATTCGTTGGTCAACTGGGCGCGCAAGTCGTCGCTGTGGCCTGCGACGTTTGGTCTGGCCTGCTGCGCTATCGAAATGATGGCGATGACAGATGCGCGCAACGACGTAGCCCGGTTCGGCGCTGAGGTCTTTCGTGCGAGTCCGCGGCAGGCTGACGTAATGATCGTTGCCGGTCGCGTCTCAATCAAAATGGCTCCGGTGTTGCGGCGTATTTATGACCAAATGCCCGAACCCAAGTGGGTCATCTCAATGGGCGTATGCGCTTCGGCGGGCGGCGTATTTAACAACTACGCCATCGTGCAAGGCGTGGACAAAGTCGTGCCGGTAGACATTTTCGTGCCCGGCTGTCCGCCACGCCCCGAAGGCTTGATTTACGCCGTCATGAAGTTGCAGGAAAAAATCGAACGCGAGCGCGTCTTCGTCTCAGAAGATTACGTACAAGCTGCTTAATTCCAACTCAAACGCTGAATGACTGAAATTACTGAAACTAACGGACAAGCGGCAGTCTCGACACTGCCGCGTTCCAGCGTGCGCTACGCCGACACGTCGCTCCTGCGCACCAATTTCGCTGACACGATTGTTGAAATTACCGAAGCGCTGGGTGAAAGCACCATTATTGCCAAACGCGACGGATTGCTCGCGTTGCTGACTCATCTGCGCGATGAGCCGAAGCTACATTTCAACTACCTGTCCGACATCGGCGGCGTAGACTTGGGCGAATTCGCCGAGCCGCGTTTCGCGGTGGCTTATCAGTTGTATTCGATTGACCTGAATCATCGCCTGCGCGTGAAAGTGTTAATCGCCGAAGAAGACGCGACGCTGCCTTCGGCCTGCGGCATCTGGAAAGCCGCGAACTGGCTGGAGCGCGAGATATACGACATGTTCGGGGTTCATTTCGACAATCACCCTGACCTGCGCCGCATACTGATGCCTGCTGATTATGAAGGGCATCCGTTGCGCAAAGACTTTCCGCTCAAAGGTTATTAAACCCGTCCGCATTTGTTATCTGTTTTATGCAAAGTGTCAGAGAAATCAGAGTTCCCACCACGGCGGTCGTAGACCCTGCTTTTATGCGGAAGCCCGATCCGTTGGCCGACCAGTTGATGACCATTTCGCTGGGGCCACAGCACCCTTCTACGCACGGCGTATTGCGGCTTGAACTGGTGCTGGACGGCGAGACCGTCGTCAGCACCATTCCAGACATCGGCTACCTGCACACCGGCATGGAAAAGACGATGGAAAAGGAACGCTGGCAGCAAGTCGTCACCATCACCTGTCGAATGGATTATCTGAATTCGATGGGCAATGATCTGGGCTATTGCCTCGCGGCAGAAAAGTTGTTGGGTGTCGAAGTGCCCAAATACGCGCAAGACTTGCGCGTGCTGTTTTGCGAATTGAATCGCCTCTCATCGCATCTGGTTTGGTTCGGTACGCACGCGATGGATATGGGCGCGATGACCGGATTTTTTTACGCCTTCATTCAGCGTGAAAAGATTCTTGACCTTTACGAATGCGCTACGGGCGCGCGCTTGCACCAGAGTTACTTCGCCATTGGCGGCGCGCGGTGGGCTTTACCGGCGAGCTTTCATAATTTGTGTTCAGACTTCCTTGACGGCTTTCCAGCGTTTTTAGAGGAGTGCAAAAAACTCGTCACCGGCAACCGCATTTTTCAGCGCCGCACGCAAGGCGTAGGCGTTATCAAAAAAGAAAATGCGATCAACTGGGCGCTGTCAGGCCCGACGATTCGGGGTAGCGGCGTTGACTGGGACATACGCAAAGCCGAACCGTATTCGGGCTACGACACTTATGACTTTCGCGTGCCTGTTTATGAAGATGGCGACGTGTGGTCGCGCTATCTCTGCCGCATGGAAGAGATGGTAGAGAGCCACAAGATTTGCGTCGAAGCCCTCAAGCGCGTCAAACAACCGGGACCGCATTTATCGAATCATCCGAAGCTCAAAATTCCTGAACGCGATCTGATGAAACAGCACATTGACGTGATGATTCACCACTTCCTGATTGCGTCAGAAGGCTTCACGATTCCGCCCGGCGAAGTTTACCAAAGCATCGAATCGGCGCGTGGCGAATTGGGTTATTACTTAATCAGCGATGGCGGCATCAAGCCTTATCGCGTGCGCGTGCGCGCTCCTTCTTACGTGAACCTTGCTGCGCTGCCCGAAATGGTCGAAGGCTCGCTGCTCGCCGACGTAGTCGCCGTCATCGGCAGCATTGATATTGTGCTTGGAGATGTGGACAGATAAGCCCGTTATGTATTCACAAGCGAACGAAAAGAAAATTGACGAATTGATTTCGCATTATCCAGTCAAGCGGTCAGCGATTTTGCCTGCGCTTTTTATTGCGCAGGAAGAACACGGTTACGTGACCGATGGCGATGTGAAATACCTGGCCGAGCGGTTGGACATGCGCGTCAACGAAGTCGAAGAAGTCGTGACGTTTTACACGATGTATTCGCGCAAGCCCGTCGGCAAATACAAGCTGCAAGTGTGCCGCACGCTTTCGTGCCAACTCGCCGGAGCCGAAGACATCGCCCATCACATCGAACACAAACTCGGATGCGGCATCAATCAAACGACAGCGGACGGCAAGTTCACCTTGCAGGAAGTTGAATGTTTGGGCTATTGCGACCTCGCGCCGGTGTTGCAGGTGAATTTCGACTATCACGAAAATGTGACGGCTGCGTCGGTAGACGAGATTATTGGCAAGTTGGCTTAAAATTTAGCTGGTAAGCAGTATGGCTAAGGTAACGATCAAGCATTCAGAAACCACACGGGAGCAGCGCCGTGAAATTTTTCGTCAGATGCGACGCGACGCTAATCCAGCCGAAAGTCTGGAGTTGGTGATTGAGCGAATGCGTGAACTGGAAGCTCGCTACGGTATGAGTACGGTCGAATTTTTCGCACGCTTTGTGGCAGGCAAAATGGGCGACCACAAAGACTTTATCATCTGGGCCGGTACGTTTCGCTCATATCAGGATTTACTGCGCAAGCACTTTGATCTGGCGGATAAGGGGTTAGCGGCATAAGCGATATGCGGGATGTTTATCAATACTTCGATTTGGTTGACCGTGTACTCGAAGACACTGGTGCTGAGGAAGTAGAGGTAGATTATTTCCGCGACAATGCTCAGAGCGGTTTGATAACCGGTGTGGTTTACTTTCACGATGGTTCGCGCTTGGAAATCACGGAGGCGGTGAAGCTGGAACAGGGGAAGCCGGTCAAGGTAACTTATGTTTATCAGTATGTTCGAGATGGCGAGTCGGTCTTCCGTTATGACAACGCGCCGCACCATCCGGGGCTTTCCAACTTTCCGCACCATAAGCACCTTGGCGCGCAACGCGTATCAGCGTTGGAGCCATCGTTGAAGCAGGTATTAGGTGAAGTTGTTGGATACTTTGCTGATGTTCTAGCAACCAAGACCAAACGACGGCGGCAGTCGAAGCGAGCAGGATCGAACCGATAGTTAAATTCAGGTATGACAAAAGTTCTTACTTCCAGATTTCATCTCAAAGGCGAAGCGGCGGACCTTGCCGTTTACGAAAAGCACGAAGGTTATGTCGCTTTGGCGAAAGCCTTGAAAGAGTGGCAACCCGATCAAATCACCGACGAAGTCAAAAAGTCTGCGTTGCGCGGACGCGGCGGCGCGGGCTTTCCGACGGGGATGAAGTGGAGCTTCGTGCCCAAAGAGTCGAAGCGTCCGAAATATCTGGTCTGCAACGCCGATGAGTCAGAGCCGGGTACGGGCAAAGACCGCGACTTGATGCGTTACGATCCGCACCAGTTGATTGAGGGGATGGTTATCTCGGCGTATGCGCTCAAGTCGCATACGTCTTACATCTACATTCGCGGTGAGTATTGGTACATCAAAGAGATTCTCGAAAAGGCCGTCGCGCAGGCTTACGAGAAAGGCTATCTGGGCAAGTACATTTTGGGATCGGGTTTCGATCACGATATGTACGTTCATCCGGGGGCGGGCGCTTACATTTGCGGCGAAGAAACCGCGCTGCTCGA
>JANNUY010000074.1:0-5922 GCA_031414155.1 Acidobacteriota bacterium | reverse complement strand
AGATCGGCGAGCCGCGCAATTTCGCCGTAAGAACTCATTCCCATTTCAAAGACCGCGAGATCGAAATCATTGGGCTGCGCGCCGTTAGTAATCATTCGGCCTACGGTCAGCGGCAAGCCATAACTCGTATTCAAATTGCCCAGCGATTTGTGAACCCTTCCCGCCGCTGTCATCACCTGTGCTGTCAGGTCTTTCATCGTGGTCTTGCCTGCGCTGCCCGTGATGCCTACGACTGGACGCCCCCACGCACTCAATACGCGCGCGGACATTTGCTGAATCGCGGCGGAGGTATTTTCAACAAAGATCAAACGCGGGAAGTACTCGCCCAAATCCAGCGGCATCGTTTGCGAAGCGTAAAGCTGCTGATGGTTCACGATGGCAGCGATTGCGCCTTTGTCTAAAACCTCTTTGACGAATGTGTGACCGTCTACGCGCTCGCCGGGCAGCGCGATGAATACCTCGCCCGCTTTGACCGCGCGCGAATCAATCGCAAAGCCGACAGGCTCAGTCGCGGCTAACTGCTCATCCAGATTGTGGCTCGCACCGCACAGGCGGGCGATTTCGCTCAACGTCATTGAATCAGTTACTCCGCACTCCGCGTTCCGCACTCCGCACTCGCAAGGCTGCGCGCGCTTCTTCGCGGTCGTCGAAATGAATCTTGCCCGTCGCCAGCACCTGATAATCTTCGTGGCCTTTGCCTGCGAGCATCACGACTGCGCCAGGTTGCGCTGCGGTGATGGCGCGAAAGATTGCCTCGCGGCGATCAACGATCATTTCGTAAGGCTTACCGATTTCTGCAACGCCGGGACGAATGTCCTCGAGAATCGCCTGCGGGTCTTCGCTGCGCGGATTGTCAGACGTGACAATTACTAAATCGCTCAGTTGAGCAGCCGCCTTGCCCATCAGCGGACGCTTGGTTTTGTCGCGGTCTCCGCCGCAACCCATCACGGTGATGACTTGCTCGCTGGCGGTGGCAGCGTTGCGTACGGTTTGCAGCACATTCGTCAGCGCATCAGGCGTGTGCGCGTAATCAACAATCACGGTGATGTCGTCTTCGGCGGTTGAACAGCGTTCAAAACGCCCGGCTGCGCCGCGTGCCTGATTGATGCCGGTGGCAATTGTTTTGGCGTCGAAGCCCAACGCGATGCCAATGCCGATGGCGCAAAGAATGTTGTAAGCGAACGGACGGCCTACTAACGACGAATCAATCACGATGTCGCCGAGCGGCGTCGTCGCGGTGAAACGCAGGCCATCCAAACCGAAATTCTTTTCATTCGTCGTGATGTCGGCTTGCTGATCGAGCGCAAAGGTCAGCGCGTTCGCTACGGTCTCTCGCACCAATCGCTGGCCGTAAGCATCGTCAAGATTGACGACCGAACGGCGCGGCAACTCGCCCCCCGTTCCGGCAATGATGCCGCCGTTGAAAAGTTTGCGCTTCGCTTCGTAATAAGCCTCCATCGTGCCGTGCAAGTCCAAGTGGTCCTGCGTCAGGTTGGTGAAAGCCGCCACGGCGAATTCGAGGCAATCGGCTCGATGCAAGGCGAGCGCGTGCGAAGAAACTTCCATCACCGCATGGGTGCAGCCGACATCGAGCGCGCGGCGCATGAAGGCTTGCGTGTCAGAGGCTTCCGGCGTAGTGAAAGCTGACGCGACATCTTGCGGGCCGATGCGTTGACTGATCGTGCCCATCAACGCCGAATGTTTTTTCGCGGCTTGAAAGATCGCTTCAACCAGATGCGCCGTCGTCGTTTTGCCGTTCGTGCCGGTGATGCCGACCAATTGCAAAGAGCGAGTGGGGAAGCCGTAAATCAACGAAGCCGCTTGCGCCAACGCCGCGCGCGCATCGGTAACTTTCAGCCACGCGCCGGGGAAATCCGCCGGACGTGCTTGATCTGAAATGACAGCCGTTACGCCGCGTTTCAACACCGATTCAACATAGAGATTGCCGTCGGTCTTTTCACCGCGGATCGCCACGAAGACAGACCCCGGACGCACGCGGCGCGAGTCGTGTGTGACCGCATCGGTGATGGCGGGAATTTCGGTGTTTTTAGATACGCCGCGCTCTTTGCCAAAGGTGAGTTCGGCTTTGAGATGGGCGGCGAGTTCGTTGAGCGTAGTCATTAAATGTGCTGTTGTGTCCGTAGCCCGACCGTAAGCGAGGGCTACTGTGACGGTGCGTACCTGTGTGCCGAAAGGCGCATTGCCGAGGTAGCCCTCGCTTACGGTCGGGCTACGGACACGCTGCGCATCGGTTGCACTGGTTTCAAAAATCCTGAGAGCGAAAGGCACGCGCTTTTGCGTCCACGGTGTCGCGTTGCAACGGTTTGTCTCCGGGCGTGTTGCAAGGCGACTCGCTACTAACGCGGTCACGCTCTCAAGCTGGTTCGTAACGCATCGCGTTACTGAAATTTCACTTTGCAAAGATCGCCGGGCTTGATCGAAGTGCCCGGCGCGGGATGTTGTGTGACGGCTTGTCCGGTGCCGTCGAATTGCATGCGCAAGTGCAGCCGCGCGCAAGCGGTCATCACGGCGCGCGAACCTTTGCCGCGCAAGTCGGGCATGATTTGTGCGGCTACGAGATGATCGCGCGACGGTGGGCGAGCAGCCCCAGTCATGTTACTCGATACCAATGGAATCGGCGTCGCTTGCGGCGTAACGACGCGTGCCGTTGGCGCAGGCGTAGGCGTTTCGTTCGCAATTTTTTGCCCCACTTTTTGCATGGCTTGCGCGAGTTCCGCGCGGAACTTGTCATCGTCGGGCGCGACGGCACGATCAATCAGCGCGGCTTCGGCGATGTGGTTAAAGATCGGCGCGCAAACCTGTCCGCCCTGATGCGCGCCGAGCGGTTCGTCGAGCACGACAATGATGGCGAAGCGCGGTTGCGTCGCGGGCACGAAGCCTACGAATGACGCAATGAATTTGTTGTCGGCATAACCGCGCCCTTTGACAGCCTTTTGCGCCGTACCGGTTTTGCCCGCCGCCGTATATCCCGCCAGTTTGTCAGCGGCGCGGCCCGTACCTTCGCCGACAACTTGTTGCATCATCCTTGCCAATTGCGCTGCCGTTTCAGCGCGAATGACGCGGCGCTGTTTAAGTTCGACGGCTTGCTTGCCTTCAGCCGTAACGATTTCTTTGACGAGGTGCGGTTGCGACCATACGCCGCCGTTGGCAATTGCGGCATAAGCCGATACGGTTTGCAGCGCCGTCACCGTGACGCCTTGCCCCATCGGTACGACACCCATCGCGCCATATTTCCATTCGCTGTCGGGCAACACCGAACCTTTGTTCTCAGGCAATTCAATGCCGGTGTTAATGAGAAAACCGAACTTGCGCGCGTAATCAAGCAAACGCTCTTTGCCTAATTGCAAACCCATTTTGACTGCGCCGACATTCGACGATCGGGCGAAGGCTTCAGCGGCGCTGACCGTGCCGATGCCGAGATGCGAATCGTGTACGGGATTGACGCGACCGGCGATGCGCAGCGTGCCGCCCTGACAATCAATCGGCGTGTCGGGATGAATCAAACCTTCTTCCAATGCGCCCGCATAAGCCACGAGTTTGAAGACCGAACCGGGTTCGTAAATATCCGTCAGCGCGCGGTTCTTGCGCAGGTAACGATGGGCGTCGCTCAACTCTTTCATCCGCTCGTTCGGGTTGAACGTCGGCGCATTTGCCAGCGCCAGCACCTCGCCGTTCGCGGGATCAAGCACAATCGCCGTCGCGCTTTTCGCGTGGGTTTCGTGCAACGCGCTGGCTAACAGCGTTTCAACTTTGTGTTGCAGCGAAAGATCAATTGTCGTGACGACGCGCGCGCCTTTGCGGGCAGGAATTTCGTAACGCTCAAACGCGTTGCCCTTGGCATCGGCCTTGTATTCAACGCTGCCCGCCACGCCAGTGAGTTTTGATTGATAGGCGCGCTCCAAACCTTCGATACCGGTTTCGCCTTCGCCTCGACTGACCGTGCCGATCAAGTGCGCGGCAAGTGTTTCGTTCGGATAATTGCGCTGGCCTTCGCGTGTGAAACCAATGCCTGCCAAGTGATTGCTGCGCACGGCTTGCCGCAATTGGAGCGATAACACAGGCGGCAATTGGCGCTTCAACAACATCATTCCGTTCTTGCGTTCTGAACCGTTCGCCAACTTGTTTTGGAAGTCGCGTGGACTGAAGCCCAACAGCGGCGCGAGCGTATTGATGACGCGCGCGCGCTGTTTGTCGCTGGCGCGGTCGAGCATATCCAGATCGGCGAAAATCGCATCGCTTTGCGCGGTGATTGCCAGTTGTTCGCCGTTGCGGTCTACGATGTCGCCGCGCGGCGGCACGACGCGCTCAATGCGGCGCTGATTGCGTTCGGCTCGCGCCAGCCAGTGATTCGATTTTATAATTTGCACCCACGCCAGCCGCCCCACAATGACGCACATCCACAACGCGAGCGTCAGGGCAATCACCCGATAGCGCGTCCGTGTTGAATCATTTTTGAAAAGCCTTGTCATGGTTGCCAATGGTCAGTTGTCGGTTTTATTTAGCGCGCTAGTGCCGCCTTGACGCTCGCGGTTTTGGCGATGCTTGGCGGCATTGCGGGAATCGCAGCGCGTTCAGTTTTTTGCGTAACCGGATGGGGCGTTTTCATTACAGTTTTCATTGCAATGGTGGCGGTCACAGGCTTTGTGGCGCTCGCGGTTTTCGTGGTGGCCGCAATCATTGAGGGTTTCGCCAATGGTTTGGGCGAAGGGGGAAGCGGTTTCGCCGTTGCGCCAATTGGTTTGGCTGCGCCGGTTGGTTTGCTAGCTTTCGTCGCCGGTTTCGCCGTCGCAGTGCGTTCGTCCAATTTGATTTCGTTCAAGCCCGCATCGGCGGCGCGCGCGGCGGTAAAACGCGGATTGATGGCACGCCGTTCGTCAACGACTAACTGTTGGCGTTCGTCGGCGACGTAATTAAGGGATGAACGCAAAGCTACTTCTTCCTGCGCCAGCGAGTGCGCGTTGCGCTGCCAGTTCAATGATACGACGAGCATTCCGCCGATGGCGGCCAGCACTACGACGAGCAAGCCCATCACGCTCAAGCCATTTGGCAGCGGAGCGCGCGATGTCTTGCGCGCTTGTTTGCGACGCTTACGAGGTGCGACTTCTTGTTGCGGCGCAGTGCGCAAGCGCGTGGCGACACGTTGGCGCGGCGCGACAGAATTATTCCTGACTTGTGGGGAACGGTTTACGGCGTGTGCGGATCTCATTGCGTGGCACCTAGGGGATGACGAATGGAAGGCGTGCGGCTGCGAGGGAAGGAGCGATTTTCCATTTTTCATTTTAGATTTTTCATTTGTCATTGCTTGAGGTCGCCCAATGAAAAATAAAAAATAGAAAATGAAAAATGGAAAATCTGTCTGCTTGAAGTTCCCACGAACAAGAGCGCAACTACACACCAATCAATTCAATTCAGCGAAACTATTCTTCGGGGCTTGTGGGACGTTTGCGGCAAGCGCGTAACTTGGTGCTGCGGGAGCGCGGATTCGCCGCCGTCTCTGCATCGCTCGGCGCAAGGGCTTTGCGGGTGAGCAATTCGACGCGCGGTTGGGTTCCGCAATTGCAAAAGGGCTGGCTAGCGGGGCACACGCATTGGCCGGCCTGAAAACGGAAAGCCTGTTTGATGAGGCGATCTTCCAACGAATGAAACGTCAGCACCACCAGACGTCCTTCGTCAGCGAGTAAATCAACAGCGTCAGCGACGAATTGCGGGAATCCGTCGAGTTCGCGGTTGACGGCGATGCGCAGCGCCTGAAACGTGCGTGTCGCCGGATGAATGCGCCAATAGCCTTTCTGGTTGATCGCCCGAATCACCAGCTCGGCCAGTTGCGCGGTAGTCTCAATCGGAGCTTTCGCGCGTTCCTGCACGATGCGGCGCGCGATGCGACGCGACGCACGTTCTTCT
>JANNUY010000073.1:0-1235 GCA_031414155.1 Acidobacteriota bacterium | reverse complement strand
CGGTGTGCCGGATGTCGTGCGGAACCCAGCCATCAGATTTGCCGATGCCCCATTCGATGCCGACTACGGCAGAGGTCATTTTGTAGATGTTCATCACGCGGTGATAAGTCTTGGCGGGGAAGACTTGCGCTTCGTTGCGCGCGTGGCGGCGGAGCAAGATTTCGCGCACGGCGGAGGACATTAGCAGGCGCTGTACGCGGTTGGTTTTGGTTAAACGGAATTCGATATAGCCCGCTTCAAAGTTTACGTCAGACCATTTGAGCGCAGAGATTTCGCGGCGTCGTTTGCAGGTCAAGAATTGCAAGGCGAAGAAATCAGCGGCGTGTTGTTGGCGGTACTCTGCGCCTTTGCTCCATTCAAAGGTGCGCGGCGGAGCGCAGAGGGCGGCGTGTAGCGTTCGGATTTCATCGGGTGTCAATACGCGGTTGCGTTGGCGCGGTTGTAGTCGTTGCGGCAACTTGCGCAAGTTGGCTTTGGGCGGCGCGTAATCATCATCGAACTGTTCAGGGAAAGCAGTCGAAGCGTGCAGCAAAAAGGCGCGCGCGTGGTTGTAGTAATTCAACGCCGTGCCGTCCGCGTAAAGCGTTTGCAAGTGTTGAACGAGCGCGCGCAGATGTTGCCCGCGCATCTCTACGATGGGAAAGGCCGCGCCGTTTTGCGTGATGAGAATTTCTGCCATATCCAGCGCGCGCCGCCGAGAGTGGGACGGATGCAGCTTGGCGTATTCACCGAACGCATCGCGCAATTGTGCGAGCGTCGCGGGTTGTTTTTTGGGCCGCGCGGATTGCAGGCCGTGGCGTGCGGCGAGGGCTTCGCTTTCGAGATTGCGTTGAAATTCTTTGGCCTGTTCCTGCGTGGGGAACCATACGCGATGCCGCACGTTTGCGGCGGTGAAGTTTGTTTTGTAACCCCATCGCTTGCGCTTCTGGTCAAACGTTTTCTTCGGTTGACTCATACTCAATAACAGGCCGCGTATTGATTTCGATTTGTCGCAACACGAGTAACTCTTGTGCCTTGATGCGCAGCATAAACGAACGTCCCCAGCCGATCAGCAACCCCACAACGGTTGTGCTTATTGGTGCGATAAATTGGTACTGGTAAAACTTTGCAGTCGAAAGCCAGAACGTAAGAGAGAACCCCGTGAGGAAGCCGACAGCGCCATAAACAAGCAGCATCACGTAAGCGCGGGCATAGAGCGCATCGGCGTAGTTTTGCAGTTTGCGTGAAACGTAGCG
>JANNUY010000072.1:0-2638 GCA_031414155.1 Acidobacteriota bacterium | reverse complement strand
CGCCAAAGTGGATGCCAACGTCATCGCCAGCGCCATTCGTCGCGTAGCCCTCATGGCCGACGAGCGTTCGCATTCCGTCAAGCTCGAAGCCTCAGCGAACTCGCTCAAGATCAGTTCGCAAGCGGCGGAAGTCGGCGAATCGCATGACGAAATCGCATTGGATTATTCCGGCCCCGACATCACGGCGGGTTTCAACGCGCAAGACTTGTTGGATTTCTTCACGGTGATTTCAGACGGCGAGGTCTATCTCGAATTCAAGGACGGCAACTCGCAAGTGCAACTCAAATCAGGCACTGAGAACGAGTACGACTTCCGCTACATCGTGATGCCGATGCGTATATGATGCCCACGCAACTTAAAGACATTTAATAGAGCTTTGAGGAACTATCCCGCAACGCATTCGTTATATTGCGCACGGGTGAACCTCCTGATAAAGGCGACCGTAGCGAGTCTGGGGTGGGTTCTTCAAAATGCTACGGTCGCCTATTTTTTTGTCTGGATTCAGCTGTTACTCAGCTTCTTTTAACAGTTTCTGTTTTTCTGTATTTGCTTCCAAAAGATAGCCGTCTAAGTTCAATCGAATCGTTCCGCCCGCATCGCTGAAAAGATCATCCAGTCCGAGTTTGCGCCGTTGGTAGCGTCGCCAATAAAAGAAACTCGTACCGATCACGATGCCGAGGATGATCGTGCTGACTGACAAAATGCCGATCCAGAAAAACGCCCGCACAATCATCGCGGCGGTTTCGGCGGCTTCTTTCAGTCCGGTGCGGTCAGGCGCGCGAAATTCGAGCGGGATGTTGCTGTATTTTTTCCCTTCCCAATAAATTTCTTTGCGATACCTGATTTGCTTGAGCAGGCTTTCGGCGGCGGTGCGGTCTTGAATGTGATCGGCGACGACGACGTAGTTGCCGATGCGCTTCACAATCTTTTGCTCCTGGCTCGGATAGTTTTGCAAAACCGTCAAGCCATCCGTAGCGAATTGCGGGGTTTGGTATTCGATTAGCATCACGCTCATCTTGCCGCCGCCATTCGCGTAATCGGTAATCGCCGCCTCAGTGCCGCCGGTGAATGACATCACTTCTTTCCAACCCGCGAACGAAGGGCTTTGCGACAAGGCGCGCGAACCCCACAGGTAATGCACATGTTCAACCGGCTTTGGCAATTCCGAAGGCAGGTTCGGCGCGCGCGAACTCATTTCAGCGAACTGATCTTTGACGGCGTTGAAGAACGCTTCGTCTACGGCGTCGCCCATGATGCGCACGGCATAACGTCCGGCGTGAAAGCTGCGCGCGGGTTTGAGTTGAAAGAAGGTGTGCAGCCCGTAAGCTCCGGCCCAGGTGAGCAGGCCGTAAATTTCTACGGTGTGTTTGGCCGCGCCTTTGGCGTAAACGCGCGCCGCCAGTTTTTGCACGCGGTATTCAGCCAGCACGTCGCCGTTCAGCAATTTCACCAGCGCATCGCCTTGGGTGGTCTTGCTCGCGCCACTCGCGCGCCACTTATCGCCAATCGCGTTGGGCAAAAAGCGTTCGGGCGTGAGCGGCGTTTCGGCTACGGGGGCGTTGATGATTTGTACGTCTTGGTTATTCGCGGGCTGGTTTGGTTGCGCGTAGCTCGTGGTGAACAACAACAGCAGCAAGCAAGCGATGAATGCGGAAGCGGGCTTATGTTCAGTCAAAGGAAGTCCTCCTAAATACATTGGGCTAATACGTTGGCTAAACACTCGTGCCGATGGGTCGTCTTGTCGTCTGGGGCAAGTGATGCGGCGTTAATTTCTGCGCGGCAACTGCGCCAGAATCATGTCTGCGTGCTGGCGCGGCTGGCGAACGTTCGTCATCTGTATTTTACCGGCGACCGAAGCACTGTCAATTATCACGTCGCCTACGCTCAACATGCGCTTGCCAAGACTGGCGCGCACTGTCACGTCCTGAACGCTTTGCACCGGAATGTGCCGCAAGGTTTTAGAAAACAACCCGTATTCGATTTCGATCTTGTGATTGGTCAGCCGATAGCGCGTCGCGTTGCGTTTCAGGTGACGCCAAACGGGCCAGGCAAAGAACAGCGCCGTCAAACCGAAGACCACTGCCAGCGAACCGCCGAAATATCCGACCAGCACCGTCGCACCTAAAGACAACAACGCCGCCACGGCATAGCTGACGCCGACGCTGTAAAACGCGGGACGAGTCCAAAAGATTTCTTCTTCAGGTTTCAGCGAAGCAGGGGCTTGCATCGCGGGCGCAGCGGGTGTTTGCGCTACGAGGTCGGCGATGGTCGTCAGGTTTTGTGCGCCGCACTTGCGGCAATAGCGGCTGCCTGCTTCCAACGGCTGTCCGCAGTTGGGGCAATACATCGTCGGTAAGGAATAATCCATAGCTGGGGGAAGAGAGAGTACGGAACAGACGGAAATAACGGAACAAACGGAAAAGAAAAACCGAAAAGACTTCCGTCTGTTCTGTTATTTCCGTTTGTTCCGTATTCTCAAAAAAGTCTCGGTGAAACGTTATATGGGGAATTCATTAAGGGACGATTACTTCGCTCAACACTCTACCGCGCGTCGCCTTCATCTCCAAGCCTAAGAGCCGCGCGATGGTCGGAGCCACATCGGTCAACCGCGCGTAAGAAAGTTTCGTGTTGGGCTTGA
>JANNUY010000071.1:0-2797 GCA_031414155.1 Acidobacteriota bacterium | reverse complement strand
CTGCAAAACAAAGGCGTGAACGTGCTGAAAGAAAAGCACCTGAAAATTTCAGTGTCAGACGGACGCGCTACGCTGCCCGCCTTGTGGTGGAGTTCCGCCGAGCATTTCAAAACAATTGCGAAAGCTCCGCTGTTGAGCTTGCTTTGTCGCCCCGAAATCAATGCGTGGAATGGCCGCGAGACTTGCCAACTAAAAGTGGTGGACGCGGCAGTCGAATAACTCAAAGGAAAATCACAATGATCAAACATCTCGTCTTTTTCAAATTCAAACCCGAAACCAGCGAAGCCGATAAAGAGTATTTCAAAACGATGCTCGACGGCTTACCAGGCAAGATTGATGTCATTAAAAGTTATCAAGCAGGCTTTGACGTAATCCATTCGGCACGCGCTTTTGACGTAGCCCTGATTATGGATTTCGACGACTTGGCAGCGTTGGACGTTTACGCCAAACACGAACATCACCTCCCTGTCATCGAACACGGCAAAGGTATCTGCGCACAAGTGGCTTCGGTAGATTTTGAGTACTGACATGCGTTTTATTCATTCTTTCCTGCTGCTCTCACTCACCTCCGTTATCGCCTGGGCACAACCTGCGGCTTTATCAGGCCGCGTAACCGATGCGTTGGAGCATCCGATTCGCGGCGCAAGCGTGAAGGTCACGCAAGGCGCAAATTTCACGCGCGAAGTTACGACGGACGAAGAAGGGCGGTTTGTCATAAACGGCTTGGCGGCGGCACCTTTAACCATCGAAGTAACGGCATCAGGCTTTGCGGTTTATCGCTCGCAACCAGCTAGGCCAGCCGAGCTAACGATTCGCCTTGAACCTGCCAGCCTGAAAGAAACGCTCACGGTGACACCTGCGCGAACGTCTTTGCGCTTGGAAGAAGCACCCGCCAACGTCAGCTTGCTCACCGCTGAAGACCTGCAAACCGCCGCCGCCCAAACCGTAGACGATTTGTTGCGGCAAGTGCCCGGCTTCAGCATCTTTCGGCGTTCGAGCAGCTTGGTGGCGAACCCTACGACACAAGGCGTGAGCTTGCGCGGCGCGGGTGCGAGCGGCGCAAGTCGTACGCTGGTGTTGCAAGATGGCGTGCCTTTGAACGATGCCTTTGGCGGTTGGGTCTATTGGGATCGCATCGCGCGCACGGCAATTGAGCAGGTCGAAATCGTGCGCGGCGGCGCGTCTGACCTTTACGGCTCTGATGCGTTGAGCGGCGTCATCAACGTGCTGACGCGACGGCCTGACACGCGCCACGTCAACGCCGAAGCCAGTTTCGGTGAACGCAATACGCGCGACGTTTCGTTTTTTGCGAGCGAAGCCTTCGGCAAGTTTTCGGCTTCGGGCAGCGGGCAAGCCTTTGCGACGGACGGTTACTTTTTGCCTGCGCCCGAACGGCGCGGCACGGCGGACGAACCCGCCGCGTCAAAGCATCGCAACTTGGGCGTGCGGTTGCAGTATGCGTTAGGCAGAGACGGTTATGCCTTCGCACGCGGTTCGCTGTTTGATGAAAACCGCCGCAACGGTACGCAACTGCAACGCAACGACACCGCCACCGAAGGCTTGGCGACGGGCACGCGTTTCAAAACGAACGACGGCAGTGAATGGCAGTTGACGCTGTTCGCGCATCAGCAACGCTATCATCAAAACTTCACGGCGGTCGCTGCGAACCGCAACAGTGAAGCCTTAAACCGTTTGCAATTCGTACCCGCGCGCGATGCGGGTCTGTCGTTCACCTGGTCTCATATAGCAGCGCGCAAGCATTTGCTCGTTGCGGGCGCAGACATTCGCGGCGTGCGTGGCACGAGCGACGAAACAGTGATTGCCAACAATCGCGCGACGACGTTTGTCAGCGCAGGCGGACGCCAACGCCGCAGCGGATTTTTCTTACAAGACATCTGGCAAGCAACTGAAAAACTGAGCTTCACCTTGAGCGCGCGTTACGACACCTGGCGTGATTCATCGGCGGCTTCGGTGTCACGCAACCTGACGACGAACGCGGTCACGCCGACGTTCTTTCGCGCACGTTCGACCGATGCGTTCAACCCGCGCATCGCAGCTTCTTATGAACTGACTTCGCGCGTCGCGCTCAAAGCCGCTGTGTATCGGGCTTTCCGCGCGCCTACGTTGAATGAACTCTATCGGTCGTTTCGCGTCGGCGATACGCTGACCCAATCCAACGCCGCGCTGATCGCCGAACGTTTGAGCGGCGGCGAAGCGGGCGCAAGTTTCAATCTGACGCGCGCGTGGACTTCGCGTGTGACGGGCTTTTTCACCGAGACCATCAATCCGATTGCGAACTTTACGCTCTCAGTTACACCAACATTGATTACGCGCGAACGGCGCAACCTCGGACGTACGCGCTCAACCGGCCTTGAGATCGAAAGCGAAGTCACTCTCGCGCCACATTGGCAAATCACGGCGGGTTATTTGTATGTCGCAGCCACCGTGCGCCGTGCGCCGCAAGACGCGCGTTTGATCGGATTGGATGTTCCGCAAGTGCCACGCCAACAATTCACGCTGCAAACTTCATATAACCATCCGCGCTGGCTGAACGCTGCGATTCAGTTTCGCGCCGTCAGCCGCCAGTTCGATGACGATCAAAACCTGTTGCCACTGGGCAGCTTTGCGACGATTGACGCTACGGTGTCGCGGCGGTTAGGGCGTTGGGTCGAAGCCTTTGTCGCCGTGCAAAATCTGGCGAACGAACGCTTTGTCGTGGCGCGTACGCCGTTGGAAAATTTCGGCATGCCGCGCATGGTGCGCGGCGGCTTGCGATTGCGATTAGAACGCTAGGCGC
>JANNUY010000070.1:0-8139 GCA_031414155.1 Acidobacteriota bacterium | reverse complement strand
GGGCTTTACGGCAGCAAACTTCCTTCAATTCACGCCGGGCAGTGCTGAAAGCGGCACTAATAGCCCCGGCGCACGTCGTATTCAAATGGGACTGCGCTTGCAGTTCTAACTCTTAGTTCAATCTGACTGCGTGATGAACGCAGTATCGAAAAAACAAAACGGGCGGAGAGTTTCAAGCTCTCCGCCCGCTTTGTCGGTTATAAACTCTTCGTCAGCCGTGCTGGTCACGTGGCATTGCCCGTAAAGAAGCAATGCGCAATGTGCCCAAAGCAAAGCAGCGTCTCAGTTTGAGTTCTCATAGTAATTGCAAATAATTTGTAAGAACTGCGCAAATGGATTTTCCAAAACGCCAACTTTTAAGGCATAATCCGCACACCTTAGCGCAACGGGTCACGCGAGATGCCCTAAACAATAAGCCGTTGCGTCGAGATTTCAACCGCCAACCAAACCATTCGATTGGGTTTCAATTTCGGGGACTTGGGTTTCGTTAGCTTTGCCTGCTCAGGCATCGCACGGTGTGCGCGGATAGTGGAGCGATGAGTTTTTGTTATCGGTTCCTGGCATTGAAACACGATCCTTTTTGACGTTTGCCTTTTCAACTCGGAAGTCACTTAGGAGGAAGATCGTGATTGATTGTACAGTTGCTTTACCGGTTCACCCTTCAGTCGAGCGAGTTCAACAGATAACCAACTCGCAACCCGTTAGTTATTCATCCCGTCACGCCGTTCATTCTGAACGAACGTATCCAGTCATCGTTGTTTCTCCTCCTGACGATTTCTGGCAAGACCCTGTGCCCGCAGCCACGCCTAAGCCTGCCGACGCAAATGCGCAACCCGCCGACGCCTCAACGGGCGACAAGCAAACTTTTTGGGAACGCGTTTTTCGTATGCCACCCGTTCGCAAACGCCTTGAGAAGGTACTGGCCGACGAATGGAAGTTTACCGACATTCGCCCGCGCCACATTGATTGGCTTTTGTCAGAAGAAGGCGAAGAAGCCCGCTATTTCTTTTTGAGCGGCAGCAACGCTCGCCAATATCATCGGCTGATGAAAGAGTTCGGGATTGGCTTTGAAACGCGCAGCAATAAAGTCGTAGATGAGTCGTTCGACACACTCAACGAGTACGGCCCTGAGTTGATGGAAAAATACTATGTGCTGATGGAACACCGCGAACTCATCAAAAAGTATTTCGCGGGCGTCTTTCGTGACGGACGCATTAGCACTCAATCTCTGATTCGCATTGGCAACTCGGTTTGGTTCGGCCCGTTCACCGCGCCGAAATTCAGGCAGTATGCGGCAATGCTGAACACCAGGTTTCAAGTTCCCAACCACGTTGTTGGGCCTATGCTCGCCAGCGTAGGCGATTCGTTCTGGCTGCGTCAGGTGATGTGGCGAAAGACCGCGCCGCAAGAATTTGCTGAAATTCTCAAAAAAATCGCTCCTTCGACCGAAGGCTCAGGCAATGCGTTCGCTCCCGCGTTGCAATTGCTGGTGATTGGCGAAGAGCACAAACTGACTTTTAGTCGGTTATTGGCTTTTCTGGATGAGTTGAAGCTTCAGCCCAAAGATTTCGCGGCGTTTAGCGCAATTGAATATAATTTGGGCGCTTATCGGCTAGCCGAAGAAATTAAATGCCCTACCTTCGCGCAATACCTGCGGCAGCTACTTGATGAATATGGGCAGGACATCAATCAGGAATCGGCACGTTTGTTTTTAACCTCCTTCCGCGAATTCAAGGATAACGGCGATGCGCTCGAAAATATGCTCTCGCCGAAATACAACGAAACCAAAGCCTACATTAAAACCGTCGGAACCATCAATACTAATGTTTGGAATATGCAACGCATCACGACGTTGACCCAAACCCTGACGCCGAAAAAACGCGAAAAAGTAACTTACCTTGCGCGTGAGTTAGCCACTGAGTTATCAGTAGCCGACGTTATGTTTCTCGCTGACATTGCCGATAATGAAGAGGAAACCAAATTATTGCTCGACCGTCAGCGATTAATCGCAGGCGTAAAAGACATTCCGATTGACCGCATCGTCGAGCGCAGCCACAACGATTTAATCAAAGAACTCGAACGCGAAATTGATCAGGCCAATCGCAACGGCCTTTATCGCACGGTGCGCCGCTTACGCAGCATGATGGATAAAGAAAAATCGGCTTATACCGAACGCGTTGATCCCAGCAAAATGACTAACATTCAGTTAAGCCGCTTGTTGATCTTTCACCGCTCGATTGCCATGCCCGGCTTTCTCGATACCGTAGGCTGGAACGTGTCTTCAGACTTGCAAAACACCCGCGCTGAAGGCGGCGGATATTTAGGTTATGACAAAGATATGGCGATGGTAACGATGGTTCCCAGTGAACCCGGAGACAATCGCCAATATCGCCCTCATAACTTAAATCGTGCCAGCGCGTCACTGGCGTTATTTCATAACCATGCTTTTACCGATACCTTCGCGCAAAAATACTTTGGGTTTGTCGGGAAAATCTTTCCGTTTTTAGGTCCTAAAAAAGATAGAGACCCTTATGCCGGCCCCAGCGGTTGGCTCGGAGCCTCGAAAGGCGACATCTCGGCGGCGGCAGAATCTGAGTTACCTTCGTTTATTATTACGAAAATAGGTCACCCAGAAAATACCGACGGAACCAAAGATAACAAACACTTGTTAGTCAATTTCGACTGGGTCGTAGTAGACAAACAAAACGGCGAAGCGCTGCGCTCTGACCGTGGCGTATTCAAAGTGCCATTTTTTGGCGAAGCCGAACTCGGCAAACTGAAATGGCCTTCGAAAAAAGAACTCAAACGGCGCGAACTCGAACGCCGCCAGAAATGCCCGGCAATTCTAAAAGCAGAAGTTCGTTGAGATATGAATCATAACTCATCGTTTTCTAAGGGGCGAAGAGCAAGCAATTAACCAATCAGGTTAATGCTAACTCTCGCCCCTTTCTGTTATTTCCTGCTCGCATGAAAATTACCAAAATCGAAACCATAAAATTCACCCGCTCCATCACGATTCACGCGGGCAAAATCAGTTGGCTATGGGTAAGGTTGCACACCGACGACGGCTTGATTGGCTTGGGCGAAACCTATCCAGCCGCTGACGCTGCCGAAGCGGTAATTTATGAATCGTTCGTGCCTTTGTTACTCGGCGCCGACCCGCGCGAGATCGAACGCCTTTGGCAAGCCATGTTTTTGCAAATCAGTTATCACGGATGGGCGGGCGCAGAAATGCGCGCCCTCGGTGCCATAGACATCGCGCTTTGGGATTTATTTGGCAAAATAACCAACCAGCCGATTTATCAGTTACTCGGTGGCAAGGTACGCGACCGCATTCGCACCTACAACACTTGTTACGACCATCATTTCGATTTTAATACTGACGCAGATAAGCTAGCCGAAAGCCTGCTTGCCGAAAATATCACGGCGATGAAAATCTGGCCGTTCGATGCGACGGCGCTGCGTAATCGCGGCGAATACATCACACCGCAAGAATTGGCTGATTGCATAGAGCCAGTTAAAAAAATCCGCGACACCGTCGGCGACCGCATGGAAATTGCGATGGAATTTCACGGTTATTGGAACTTACCCTGCGCCGTCAAAATTGCCAAAGCCCTCGAACCCTATAACATCCTCTGGCTCGAAGAAATGTTGCCGCAAGATAATCCGGCTGCTTATAAGAACCTAAAACAGGAAACTAACATCCCACTAATTTTGAGCGAACGCCTGATGACACGCTTCCACTTCCGCGAAGTTATCGAACAGGGCATCGCGCAAATCATCAACCCAGATGCGTGTTGGGGCGGCGGCATTACTGAAATGCATAAGCTGGCGAGTTATGCCGACACTCATTACCTGCCCATCGCTTTTCACAATTGCGGCGGTCCTGTTTTACATTTTGCTTCACTTCACCTCGCGGCCAGCGCCCACAACCTTTACCTTCTCGAAAGCGTGCGGCGGCATTATCAAAAAGAATACTTGGGGCTGATAACGAATCTGAATTCTGGAGTAGCGCATGATGGTTGGTTGCCGATTCCACCAGCAGAAGCTCCAGGTTTGGGGATTGAGTTAGATGAGTCGGTGTTTCAAAGGTCTGATGTGACGACGCGTTCAATTGATTTGAACTGAAACTGCATTGTGAGATCGTGATTAGTGATGGCAGGTCTTTAGGCTACGTAAGGCAGGTCAGAAACCTGCCTTACGTTTTGCGAAATCGCCTTCTTAGATTTATTTCACGTTGGTCACTTTCACCGATTTTAAGTTTGAGTCGCTTTTGATTTCGGCTTCGGTGAAACAGCACCCGTCGCCATTTCTTTTCAGAAAATAACTGCGTCTGATCATAAGAATGCGGCGAAGCCGGATCGCCCGATTGCGAATAAGTCAGAAAGGCTTGCGCGCGCGGCCCTTTGTCAGTGAATTCGAGCGCCATGAGGAAACTCGTCCCGTAATTGATAAGGTAACCCTCTTTCGTCAAAAAGCGACTGCCTGGCACGCGCTCAGGAATCGGGTTTGGCTCAAGCGTACTCGACGCGGGTGAAGTGCTGACGATGTTTGCGATGCCTTCATAAGCTCCGCCACCATGAATCGGAATCCGCGCGCCGTTCTTGTTGCTGTATTGCACTTTGCCCAGCGGCGCATCAAGCGCGAAGCCCGCTTTTTCCAGCGCCGTGATCGCCTTCGCCAGCTTGAGCAATGACTCATTATTTTTATCAGGAGTCATCGTGTGCGGCGTATTGACCGCATCAGCCGCATTGAAATCGCTTTGAAACAACACGCCCGCCTTTTGCAAATCGCCCGCTTCATATTGCGTAATGAATTCTCGCCACAACAGTGCGCCGACGCTATCGGTGTTAAAGCGCCCGTCCCATGCCGCGAGAATGCCGCAGGCTTTGCTCAAATCTACGGCTTTGCCTTCGAGCGTGACAGACGAGGTCGCCTGGCAACGCTTGACGACTTCGGTGCGCAACAATTCGGCTGACAAGCTGCGATTGCTCAACGCCGCCGCCGCGAGTTCATCCAGCGTGAACTTGCCGTCTGCACCTGAAGGGCCGTTAGGATTTTTATCATCGAGCAACAAGGCATTCATTCGCGTTCGCAACGTGCGCGCAGTTCCTTCCAATCCCTGCAATGGCGAAAAGCCCGTCAGCAACTGGCGCGGATTTGCCAGCCAAAAACTGTCGTTCGCGTTAAAGACAAAATCCTTGCGTTCGAGTTGCGGCATTCGTGAATAAGGAATCGCGCCTGCCCGCGTGGTCGGGTCGTTCACAAACTCAAACAGCGAGTTGCTGCCGTCGAGCAAAATCAGTCCGCGATCCCACGCCGTCTTCGTCATCATATCGCTGTCTTTGCGTTTGAGTAGTGCGGCAATCGCTTCTGGTTTTAGGTTGGGTGTCGCGGACGTGTCGGCATACCACGCGCGTCCGTCGGCGCTGGTCGCAATCGTATTCACCCACGGCAGCGCGTTGTAATCAGCGTGCGCTTTTTTAAATTCGTCGAGGTTGCGCGCGCGGTTCATCGCCATGCGCTGCGTTTGAAAGCCGACGTTGTTCGCGTTGGCATCGCGCACGGTTGCCACCCGTTTGGCTGACCAGCCTACGCCGGGGAAGTTTAGAATCGGGCCGTAATGGCTGAAGAAAATGCGGCGTTCAACTTGCTTGAGCGTGCCGTCCGACTGACGAACCGCCACGCTGATGACCTTGCTCGTCATCTCGCGTTCCTTGCCGTCATACAAATAACGAGTCGGATTGCCCGGCGCGAGATCAAGCGAGTAAAGCGCGAAACGCTTGCCTGCCGACACCGTATGCGTCCATGCCACATTTTTATTGAATCCAATCGCAATGCCCGGCGAACCTAGCAAGCCCACGCCATAAACATCCAGCTTGCCGGGAATCACCAGGTGCTTTTCCCAAAAACGATTTGATCCTACCCACGGATAGTGCGGATTGGCGATCAACATGCCGCGCCCGCTGGCTGAACGTTCTGCGCCAATCGCCCAACCGTTGCTCGCCATTTCAAACTCAGGCCAAGCAGCAGTGAAGCTGGCTGGCGTGGCGTATGCCGTTTCGTTTTTCGGCGGCATCGCGGTCGCAATCATTTCGGCAAGGTTGGTGGTCGTGATGACGACGCTTTGTTGATAGGCCATCAAGTCTTCAGCGGTAATGGCGAAAACCCAATCCTGACCGTTGCACCAACCCTTGACGCCCTTGGCGGTGACTTCGCTCAAGTACTGGTTGTAACCCGCGACATAGCCCGCGACATTGTCGCGCTGTTCCTGATCCATCGTCTTTAGCATTTCGCGCGCCTGTTCATAAATGCCCAACGCGCGCAAAGTGAGGTCGCTGTTGAGGTGGCGATTGTTTTCGCCCGCGCCGAAATATCTCGAACGCTCGCCGCGCACTTTCACCACTTGATCGGCCAGCGAACACAGATGATCTTGCGCGAACGCATAGCCTTCGCCAAAGCCCAGGCTGCCATAATCTTTCGCCTTGATGTGCGGAATGCCGTGACTCGTACGGCGAATCTCAGCGGAATATTTTTTGGTTTGCGCAAATGAACCATTGATGAGCAGCGCGGCCAGCAAGAACGACCAAGTCAATGATTTGAGTTTCAGGTGTGACATAAGTGGATGGTTTCCTTTTGGGAACAGACGATTACATTGCGATTTCTACCCCGGCAATGATGCAGATGTGCTTGGGCGAAAGCTCAATCAAGTTGCATTCACGATTCACCAGCAGTCGAGGTGAACGTGCCTTTCACTTTTTCCCCGTCAGCTTGCGAATTAGTTCAACTTCTTCGGCACGATAGGGCGTACCGTCAGATTTGAAAACCTCGTGAAACCAGATGGCGGGTTCACGGTCACTGTAAGGCCGCTGCCACGAATCCCACGGCAAATGCGTTTGCGTCTTGCCCTGCACAAAACCCCAGTTGATGGCCGCGACATGATATTTTTTAGCCACCGGTAACGAGCTTTCAAAAGTACTCTTATTGCCGCGAGCCATATATTCAGTGCAAAGAATTGGGCGCTTAAAACGTTGCGGCCATTGAATGCGTTGCTCGAATTTCGCCGCATCGTCGTAATTGTGAAACGAAATCACGTCAGATTGGGCGAGCATGACTTTTTCAATCAAAGTCAGTTTTGCGTCTGACGACCAATCGCCTTTCCATACGCCTGCGGTCAACGGTTGACGTGCGCCCGCAGCCCGAGTCCAAACAAATTTTTTTGGGCGCTTTCAAACTATTTCTTTGTGGCCGCATATTTGGTGACCGCTTCCTTCCATTGATGCGGCGACACATCAGGCACAACGCTGACTTCGGTCGTAAATTTGAATGGATATTTGCCGCCGCTGTCATAAACCAATTCGACAAAGAATGCCGTGAATCCCTGGTTTGGCTGGGCAACGCGCGCAGTGTAATGGCCTTTCGCATCGGCTTGCAATGGCGTACTGGCATACGCCTTGCCGATCACATCAAGCCTGAAATCGCGCGCTTTCGAGTTGGTCGCCTGCCATAGATTGACGGCTTGTGGCTTGTCTTTGGGAATCACCACGAGGGAGCCGTCTTGCGTTTTGCGCCAACTGAATTGCGGACGCGGACGGTTGGTAATGACGGCTTGATAAAACGCGGTGAGGCTTTGCAATGCGTCAGAATTCGCCAGATTGTGTTTGGTGTTTGGCACATAACGCAGATGTTTCTCTTGCTGCAATGCGCCGTAATAAAACTGCGAGTTGTCAGGCAAAAAGAATTCATCACCCGCAGCGTTGATGAGGAACTTGGGCATCTTGTGTTTGGCGCGCGCGCGATAGTTGTAAGGGTCTTCGATGGCGAGTACGGCTTGATATTCGGGCGTGCCGATCTTGTGCGGGAACAAACCGTGATTGACGTAATCATTCAGCGCGTCCGAGAAAAATCCGTATACCTCAAACTGATGGCGCGTGATCTGTTCGCTGTTCAACGCATCAATCACCATCGGCGCAATAGCGATAACGCGCTGGTCAACTGTGCCGACGAGCCACGCCGTCCAGCCGCGTTTGGATGCACCAGTCACGACGAATTGCTTGACCTTAATTTTGCCGCCCGCTTCGCTTGCCATAAATTCCTGCACGGCATCCATCGCGCGCACTCCACTTTTGACCATCGCCA
>JANNUY010000069.1:0-2974 GCA_031414155.1 Acidobacteriota bacterium | reverse complement strand
AGCCTTCCGCTGAAATGAAACGTATACAGGAGCATGTTGTGCCGCCTTGAGGCGGAATGTTTCGCATGCCCAAGCCATTCCGCCTGAAGGCGGCACTACATGCTAGCGCGCTTTTCCGGCTCCTTGTTGCAAGGTAGCCAGCTTATCTGCTTTCACAGCTTGCCACGTTTCCTGCGCGCCGCTCGGCCAACGAACTTGCACGCTTTCAATCACTGCATTCGCACCCAACCCAAAATGCACGCGCGGGTCACTGGCACTGAGATAACTGCCATCGGTGCGCGCCTGTCGCCACAGTGTTGTGCCGCCGCGCAACGTCACGCCGACCAACGCGCCCAAACCGAAGCGATTGTCCTTCACGCCTTCCAACTTAATCGCCAACCAGTGACGGCCTTTCGTTGCTTCATTCAACAGCAAACGCGCTGGGCCGTTGTTATTGGTCACGAGCAAATCCAGGTCGCCGTCGTTGTCTACGTCGCCAGCGGCAAGGCCGCGACTGACCTCAGCCAGTTGCAAACTCGCGTCAGTCATTTCGCTAAAGCCTTTCGCATTGTCGTTGTGAAAGAGTTGATTGGGTTGTGCGAACGGATAAGGCGTGCCTTTCAGTTTCGGCATCATCGTCACCGCGCCGTTCGCCGCGTAAAGATCAAGCCAGCCGTCGTTGTCATAATCGAACCACGTCACGCCAAAGCCCGTTGAGAGAAAACTGAATTTCGTAATGCCCGACGCATCCGACGCATCGTGAAATTCCGCCTTGCCGTTATTTTTATAAAGCGTACTGCCTTCGCGCGTGAGGTTGGTGACGAATACGTCTTGATCGCCATCGTTGTCGAAATCGCCTGCGGTCGCGCCCATGCCTGCGCGTGGAGTGCCGTCCATGCCGTAAGCCGCGCCTGCTAATAAACCGCTTTCTTCAAACTTGCCGTTGCCTTGATTCAGCCATAACAGATTCGCCGCGCCGTCATTGGCTACGTAAACATCCAGCCAGCCGTCGCCGTTGAAATCAGCACACGTTACGCCCAAGCCCGGCGCGGCAATCGAACCGATGCCGGATTCGGCGGATACGT
The DNA here is from genome assembly GCA_031414155.1 of Acidobacteriota bacterium. Classification (GTDB taxonomy): domain Bacteria; phylum Acidobacteriota; class Blastocatellia; order RBC074; family RBC074; genus JACPYM01. Next base: position 1,910 of record JANNUY010000069.1, on the reverse strand, counting down.
CAGTGAAACGATTCTTGCCTTCGTTGCGCGGCTTCCCATCATTACGTAATAGGCGATGCCGCAGCGGGTTGTAAGCGCGCGGCGTGCAGTAATCAGGCTCGCCCGTCGGCGCAAAACAGCGTTTGTGGTTGCGATAAGTGAAGTCTACGTAATTGGTGATGAACAGATCGAGGTCGCCGTCGCGGTCGTAATCAAACCACGCCGCGCTTGCGCTCCAACGCGGATCATCGGTGTTGGATTCTTTGGTGATGTCAGTGAACGTGCCGTTGCCGTTATTTTGATAAAGCACATTCGCGCCGAGGTTCGTCAGGTAAAGATCGAGGTCGCCGTCGTTATCCATATCCCCCGTCGCCGCACCCATCCCGTAACCGACATAACCAACACCGGCTTTTTCGGTCACGTCGGTGAAGCGCAGCTTGCCCGATGGAATGAGTTCGTTGCGAAAAAGCCGATTGCCCGGCTGCCAATCTTTCGGCGGCGGATAGCTCGCATCACTCATCTGCTTGCCCGCGGGCAACGTGCTTTGAATCAGATAAACATCAAGATCGCCGTCGTTGTCGTAATCGAAAACGACTCCGCCCGAACCCATGATTTCAGGCATATACAACTCGCCCGTCGCGCCGGTGAAATGATGAAAGCGCAAATTGGATTCAGTGGTCACATCACGGAATAGCTTGCTTGGTTCCGCTGCGTTCATTGCCACGGCTGAAAAAATCAAAAGGCAAAAGGCAAAAGGCAAAAGGCAAAAGTGACAGAAGGATAAAGCCCTTGCCACCAGCGAAGACGTTCCCCATTTTTGCCTTTTGATTTTCATTTTATTCAAGCCGTTTCAAGTCACTTTCAATGATAGCTGCCAAATCCGTCTGCCTGCGCTTCAAAGCCAACTCACGAGCCGCGCGTAAGTATTGAACCGCTTTCGCCTTGTCGCCCGTGCGTGCATAAGTCGCGCCCAACGCATAAGTGAAACGCGGCGTATCGTCGTCTTCAGGTGCGAGTGTGAGCAGTAGTTGCAAAATGGCTTCGTTGGGTTTTTCTTGCATCACTAGAATGCGCGCCCAATGAAAGCGCGACAGGCGATGTTCGGGGTTGTTCGCAATCGCTTGCTGAAAGTGCGCAGCGGCTTCGTCGAGCTTGCCATCGCGCCCACTATCACGCCCACTATCACGTTCAATGATCGCGCCGTAATTGTAATGCGCGTCGGCATTGAACGGATTGCGCGCCAGGCTTTCTTTGAACGCGGTGGCAGCTTCGGCATAACGCTCGGCCATCATCAACACGATTCCGTAATTGAAATGGCTGTCAGCCAGATTGGGATTTTTGGCGACGGCGGCGCGGTAATGCTTTTCAGCTTGCGCCATCTGCCCCGCGCGCGCATGAAGTGAAATTAGATTGATGTGGGCTTGCACAAGTTGCGGATTGATCTCAACCGCGCGTTCGTGCGCGGCGATAGCTTCGGGCAATTTGCTTTGGCCTGCGAGTGCGACGCCGCGCGCCAGCAAATCAGTCGCGCTGGCATTCAGTTCGGCAATCGCGGCCAGCAACGGATCATCCAACGCAGGCCGTTGAAAGCGATATTGCTGTGACAGGGCGAGGTGATGTTTGGCTTCAGCCATCTGGCCCGCATCGCGCAGCGCCTGACCGAGCGCGTAATGCGCAAAGCCGTATTCGGGAAACAACGTGACGGCTTGGCGAAAATGTTCGAGCGCGGCGGGGCGTTCATTGAGCGCGTTTTTGATTTGTCCTAAACCGTAATGCGCGGCGGCGCTCGTGGCTTTTTGTTTGAGCAAAGTTTCAAACAGTGGCTGGCTGGCGCGGTGCTGTCCGGCGGCGAGCAACGTTTCGGCGAGTTTCAATTGCGCAGGCAAGTCATCAGGCTTGCGTTGCAAGGCGGCTTTGAAGGCGACGGCGGC
>JANNUY010000068.1:0-3572 GCA_031414155.1 Acidobacteriota bacterium | reverse complement strand
CGCGCGGCTTCGACGTAAGTCACATCGTTCATCAAATTCAATGCCTGCAACGGTGTATTCGTCCGCGTCTCGCGCACCGTGCATTGTTCGCGCGCCGTCGCATCGAACACCAGCATTGCTGGATTGAAAACCGTACGCTTCCAATAGCTATACAAACTGCGCCGATAAAGGTCGTTGCCTTTCGCGTGTTCATACGCCGTCATATTCGAGAACGTCATATCGCGGAACAGTCCTGCCGGTTGATAAGGCTTCACCGAAGGCCCGCCCAAGCGTTCAGTCAGCAAGCCCGCGACCGACAGCGCCTGATCGCGGATCATTTCGGCGGAGAGGCGCAAGCGCTGTACAAATTGCGGATTGCGGATTGCGGATTGCGGATTTGCGGAAGCCTGTTGATAAGTCGCGCTCATCACAATAGTTTTGAGCAGTCGCTTCACATTCCAATTCGGGTTTCTGCATTCATCAATTCGCAATCCGCAATCCGCACTCTGAAACTCAACCGCGAGCCAATCCAACAACTCAGGATGAGTCGGCAGTTCGCCTTGCGAGCCGAAATCTTCGACCGTTTTGACGAGGCCCGTGCCAAAGATCATCTGCCAAAACCGATTGACCGTGACGCGCGCCGTCAACGGATTTTCTGCACTGACCAGCCAGCGCGCGAATTCGAGCCGATTGGCGGGTTGTTTGGCGAGGTTAGGCGCGAGTGCCACAGGCAAGCCGCGCGGGACTTCTTCGCCCGGCAGGTCATAAGCGCCACGCCGCAAGAGTTTCGCCGGACGCGGTGTATCGGTTTCATCCATCGTCATCACCAACGGATAAGTGCGTACGTGTTGCGCGAGAGCGATGCGTGCGCCAGTGCGCTGACGATAGGCTTGTTGCACTTCATCGGGCGCGTAATTCGCCTGCCAGGCGTTGAATAGTTTCAGGCGCTGCGTCTCAGTGCGTTGCGCGGCGGGTAACGCGGCGATTTTCGGCAAGGCGTCGGCACACGCGAGCATGGCAATGTCGTCGGTACTCAATAACGATTGATATACTCGCGCTTCGCTGAGGCGGCCTTTGAAACGAAACTCAGGCCCGCCGCCCGCACCGATCTTCAACGTAGCGCCGCTGTCGGCAAACGTACGAAAAATGCGATCAAGATTGACCTTGAGCGTTTGCTTGCGTCCGTCGAGATAAATTTGCGCGCGGTCATAAGGCGTGCGTCCGTCAAACGTAGCAACGACGTGATGCCACTGTTTCGGTGCGACAGTTTCAGCCGTTTCGACGCGCCACGCATCGTCGGGAAAGGCGCTCACGGCGTTCCAGTGCAACTTGCCATTGAGCAAAAACAATCCGTAGCCGCGCGTTTTGGGTACGCCGTTTTCTTTCTCGCCCGACACGTCTTGCATCTTCGTGAGCAGCGCGCCTGCGTTTTCCGCTTCAGCAAAAAACCACAGCGACAACGCGAACTGATCGCGGTGTTCGATCAAACGATCCTGATAATCGAAATTGCCGATGCGTCCCGCATCGAAAAACAACTTGCCGTCAAAGATCGTCGCTTCGCCCACGGGCGCAACCGCGTGCGTCGGCGCACCGTCACGAAAGGCCGCCGTTACAGGCTTTGCCGCAGCCGTAGCGGCCACGGTTTCATAAGCGGCAATGACGCGCTCTTTTTCTTTGCTGACCATTTCAGCATTGGCTCCGTTCGACAGCGCGTGACGCAACAACAGATTCTCTGACGGAAACCATTGCTGTGGCGCAGTCGAGTTAGACAGCAAACGTTCCCAACTTTGCCGCGCGGCGTCGTGCTGTTGCGACGCTCGCTGCAATTGCGTTTCGGCCTGCGCGAGTTCCGTTTGCAACTGCGTGGCTTTCGTTTGCTGTTCGGTCGTCGGCGCGTAAACAAAGGGCGGCGAGTTGTGATAGGCCGAGCGTCCGTCTTCGCGGATGCTGTTGAAGTAAGCGTAAAACCCGTAATACTCCGTGTGCGTAATCGGGTCGTATTTGTGCGTATGGCAACGCGCGCAACCCACCGTCAGGCCGAGGAAAACCGTTGACGTAGTGTCTACGCGATCAACCACGTATTCGACCGCGTATTCTTCCGGCACCAAGCCGTCTTCAGAATTTTGCCGATGGTTGCGATTGAATCCGGTCGCTACGCGCTGCGCCATCGTCGGGTTCGGCAACAGGTCGCCGCCGAGTTGTTCGATGGTGAATTGATCGAACGGCATATTCTGATTGAACGCTTCGATCACCCAATCGCGCCAGCGCCACATCGAACGGTCGCCGTCGTTTTGATAGCCATTCGTGTCGGCGTAACGCGCCGCATCCAACCACTCAAACGCCATGCGTTCGCCATAACGCGGCGAGGCCAGCAAGCGATCAACCACCTTTTCATAGGCGTTCGGCGACTTGTCGTTTAAGAAGTCATCCAACTCTTTCAACGTAGGCGGCAAGCCCGTCAAATCGAAAGATACGCGCCGCAACAACGTCGCGCGATCAGCGGCGGGCGCGGGCTGCGCGCCTTTTTCTTCGAGCTTCGCCAATACGAAATGATCTATCGCATTGCGCGGCCACGCGGTGTTTTTATTCTTCAGCAACGCGGGCGGCAAAGCAGGTCGCACCGGAGGCACGAATGCCCAATGCCGCGCCCATTGCGCGCCCTGCTTGATCCACGCGCGCAGCAATTCAATCTCTTTGGCGGTCAGCGTCTTGCCCGAAGCCACTGGCGGCATGTGTTCAAACTTGTCTACTGACGTGATGCGATTGATGAGTTCACTTTGTTCAGGATGGTTGGGAACGATGACGCGACGGGCTTTAGCGCTGGCTTCGTCATCGAGACGCAGCTTGATCTTTTTGGCGGCGGCATCAGGCCCGTGACACACCAAACACTTGTCGGAAAGTATCGGACGAATGTCGCGGTTGAAATCAATCGTGGATTGCGCGGTGCTAATGAAAGTTCGCTGATTGAAGAAAAAAGCCGTCACCAATAGCAGGCACGACACGAACGAGCGTTTGAATCTTTGCATAAAGTGTCTCAAGGCGAGCGCGAAGCGTGTCCGTAGCCCGACCGTAAGAGAGGGCTACCTCGGCACTTGACGCAACGGCGTCAAGGAACCCAATCAAAACATCTTTGAGGTAGCCCTCTCTTACGGTCGGGCTACGGACACGCTTCGATTACTTCCCATTCTCAATCTGCTGTTTCAACGTCAACGCCTCGCGGTTTTGCGGGTCGAGCGTCAGCACATGCCGCGCGTAAGTCAGCGCCAGCGCGCGTTCGTTGCGTGCGAAATAAAACTTGCCCAATGCCAGATGCGCCGCCTGATGGCGCGGATTCCAATAGACCGCCGATTGCCAGGCCGACAGCGCGTTGTCGTTGTCGCCGCGCTTTTGCAACAGCGTGCCGCGCAGGTAATGCGCTTCGGCATTCGTCGTTTCGACTGAGAGCAACCGTTGCGCTTCTTCGAGCGCATCGGCATCGTTGCCTGACTGAATCAGTTGCTTGATGCGGTCAAGGCTGGCAGGCGCAAGCGCCGCGTTCCCGGTTGGCCCAACGACTCCAGCAGGCGCAGTCGGCGCGGGCGGAGGCAACACCT
>JANNUY010000067.1:0-1658 GCA_031414155.1 Acidobacteriota bacterium | reverse complement strand
AAGAATCTCGCGTTCGTGCATAAAGAACGTGAACATTTCCATCGCGTGATAGGTTCCGCCGACGTAATCCTGATAGTCGCCGCCCAATGGATTCTTATAAAATAGCGGCACTTCAAGCTGCATCCACAGTCGTCCGTTCTTGATCGTACCTGCAAATTTTGTCGGCTTGCCGTCGGCGCTCATCGCGTAACTAGGGGGCGCATTCACCGGGTCGTTGGCGATTTGAATGACTTCGTTTTCTTGATTCGTCCACGGGTTTTTCCACTTGCGCAAGACCTGATTGGTTTCGGGGTCGAGATATAAAAGTATCTCACGCGACACCTGACGATAACCATATCCGCGCTGCGCATCTTTCAGCGATTGGCAGGTGCGAATGTTCATGCCTTCAACGTTAAACAACAGCCGGTCACGTTCGCCCGGCACGCGGCTATAGACACTGCCCTGCCACCAATAGACCGCAGGCTGGCCGTCAACGAGTGAGCATTGCACCTTTTGCATGACTTTGATTACGTCTTCGGGTGCGTTGAGGTCGAGCCTGGCTTGCGCGAAAACAGATGAAGCGAGCAAGCCACAGATCGCCAATGATGTGGTGAATCGCATGGGTTTTCTCTCCGATGATGGTCAGCAAGGTGAATAGCTCAGAGAGAATACGGAACAGACTGAAATAACGGAACAGACGGAAGGATTATTGCTGTTAAAGATTTTCCGTTTGTTCCGTTATTTCAGTCTGTTCCGTCTCTCTCTCTTCTGCTTTCTGTTGAGTCTTAAGCCACGATCTTGCGCAGCACGTTGCCGGTTACGTCAGTCAAGCGGAATTCGCGGCCTTGAAAGCGATAGGTCAGATTTGTGTGGTCAAGGCCCATCAGGTGCAACACGGTCGCGTGCAGATCGTGAACGTCTACGGGGTCGGCGACGGGGTTGTAGCCAATCTCGTCCGTCTCGCCGAGCGTAGTCCCGCCCTTGATGCCGCCGCCCGCCAGCCACATCGCAAAGGCGCGCGGATGATGATCGCGGCCTAACAGTTTTGAACCATTGCGCGCTTCATTCATTGGGGTGCGACCGAATTCGCCGCCCCAGATGACCAGCGTTTCGTCGAGCAATCCGCGTTGTTTGAGGTCGGTCAACAGCGCGCCGATGGGTTGGTCAACTTCGCGGCAGAGGCGCGGAAGTTTGCCCACGATGTCAGTGCCGACCGAATTGCCATGCGTATCCCAACCCCAATGATAAAGCTGGACGAAGCGTGTGCCGCGTTCGATCAAACGGCGCGCAAGCAAACAGTTGTTCGAGAACGAAGTCTCACCCGGTCGCGTGCCATAAGCCGCATGCACCGCAGCCGGTTCTTTGCTGATGTCGGTCAGCTCAGGCACGCTGGTTTGCATGCGAAAGGCCAACTCATATGCCGCTATGCGCGTAGCGATTTCAGGGTCGCCGACGGCTTGTTGATTGATGCCGTTCAAATCGCGCAGCGCATCCAGCGTTGCGCGCCGCGTCACGGGCGATACGCCGTCGGGATTGTTGACGAATAAAACCGGTTCGCCTTTCGAGCGAAACTCTACGCCTTGATGCAGCGTCGGCAGAAAGCCGCTGCCCCAACAGGTTTTGCCGCCGTCGGGGTTGTTGTCGCCCGAAAGCAACACGACGAAACCGGGCAGGTCTTT
>JANNUY010000066.1:0-1771 GCA_031414155.1 Acidobacteriota bacterium | reverse complement strand
GAAATACAGAACGAGGATTTAGAAAGATGCCTATCACCTTAATCACAGGATCAAATACCGGAATCGGAATGGCTACCGCTTTACATCTAGCCAGCCTGGGGCATCGCGTGTATGCCACGATGCGCGACCTCAACCGCGGTAATGAGTTACGCGCGGCGGCGGCCCAAAACCTGACACTCGAATATCTTCCGCTTGATGTCACGGACGAGAGTTCTGTGCAGCAAGCCGTTGCCACTGTGCTGGAGCGCGAAGACCGCATTGACGTGCTGGTCAACAATGCGGGCATCGCGCCGTTCGGCACGATTGAAGAAGCCGATGACGCGACGGCGCACAGCGTTTTTGAGACAAACTATTTCGGCGCGTTGCGACTCATCCGCGCCGTCTTGCCCACGATGCGTAAACAGCGCAGCGGCGCGATTCTCAACATAAGTTCCGTTGCGGGGCGCGTGGCCATACCCTGTTTAGGAATTTATGCGGCCAGCAAATTCGCCCTCGAAGCCGCGAGCGAGGCGCTCGCGCAAGAAGTCGTACCCTTCGGCATTCGCGTCGCCATCATCGAACCGGGCTTCATCGTCACGCCGATTCTGGACAAGGCGCTCGACAGCCTTGATCAATTCGGCGCTTCGCCTTATCCCCACATCGTCGAACGCACGCGCATCCTGTTCAATCAAGCCAAAGAGGTTGGCGGCGCACCCCAACTCGTCGCCGCAGCCATCGCCGAAGCTATCCACACGAACGAACCAAAATTGCGTTACCCCGTCGGCGACAGCGCCCCCGTCTTTCTCGCAGGCCGTGCGCAGATGAGTGATGAAGACTGGATTGCGATGGGACGCCACCAAACCAGTGAAGATTATTTTGCGGAATTCGCCGTGCGCTTTCCGATGCCAGCTTGAAAATGATTTCAGCTAAACAAAGCAACCAAACAGGAGTTCTTTTATGTCCACCGAAACGACACTCACCCATCATCTTCAGGCGTTTGGGGAAGGCGTTGACGCCATCCTCAGCGACTACACAGAAGACTCTATCCTTTTCACCTCCAATGGCCTCGTGCGCGGGCTTGATGGGCTACGAACGTTCTTTGAGGCGTTCCTCAAAAATTCGCCACCTGAATTGTTAGCGGCAATAGAAGTGACCCGTCAGGACGTGGAGGGCGAAGTCGCGTATATCATCTGGAAGGCAGACCCATTCATCAAAATGGCCACCGATACCTTTGTGATTCGTGACGGAAAGATCATGGTACAGACGTTTGTAGCGTTTTCCTGAAAGACCGAGCCGAAGAGAATTGGAATGAACCAGAACATTGCGTCTTAAAGTAGCGCGGGCTGGCGCGCCTGCGCTTCACGACAAAACGCGCCTGACGTGCGTCAGGCGCAGCAAACCGAGCAGTACCACCCATCAATCAAGGAGAAACAAATGAAATTTGTAATTGAATATCGCTATGAACCTTCAGTCTATCTGGCCGGCCTGAAACGATTCGCCGAAACGCAAGGCCCGCCGCCTGCCGGAATCACCATGCTGGGGCGTTGGCATTCGGCTGCTGGACATAAAGGCTATGTCCTGGCCGAGGCCACAGACGCCAAAGTGATCTATGCCTGGGCGCTGAATTGGGCGGATTTAGCTTCTTTTGAAATGCATTCTGTGCTGGAGGATGCCGAATTCGCAGAGGTCATCACCGCACATTTCAAACAGTAAGTAGTAGAGTTTATCGGCTAAGCCCTGCATCTGTGCCGAACTCCCTGAACGCTGAACTTTAGAAAAGGAAAGTCATGAT
>JANNUY010000065.1:0-4250 GCA_031414155.1 Acidobacteriota bacterium | reverse complement strand
CGGCGCGATTGCGCTCGCCAAAGCCGAAGACGGCTGGAACCTCACGGCTCCGCTCAATACGCCCGCCGAAGACAGCGAAGTCAGTGGCCTCGTCAGCGGAATCCGCCACAATCTCAGCCGCTTTTGATGAACTGATTTCGCTGATGAGGCTGCTGACTTCGCTGTCTTCGGCGGGCGTATTGAGCGGCGCAGTCAGGTTCCATCCGTCTTCGGCTTTGCTCAAGGCAATCGCGCCGCTTTCGGTATTGAGCTTGAGTGCCTTGATGTCTAGGTCAGTCAGGCCGCCGAAGACGGAACGATCACGCCAGTCTTTCAAGTCTTTGTCGGCGCTGGTCAGCAGCGACGAAGCGACCAGACTCACGTCATTTCCGCCATCGAGCTTGGCGTAAACATTCGTCTCGGCAAAATCTTTCCCGCCTAGTTGCAAGCTGTGCGACTTGCCGTCTTTGAGCTTGAGGTCAATTTTTACTTTGGGTTCAGTCAGGCCATAGGACTTGAGATCGTCCGCCGAAACCGCTTTCAGGTCGCGGCTGACTTTCACGCTCACCAAATCGCCGATCAGAGCATTCAGCGCGGTTTCATCCGCCGGGCCGCTGACGGGTTGCGTCATCACCCACTTGTTGCCTTTGTTCTCAAAGGCAAAAGTCTGACCGCCGCGCGTCAGCGTAATTTGCTGAATCTCTTCGCGTGTGAGCTTGAAGGCTTCGCGCGACGTGTCGGCAGTCTCATCGTCACTGCGCGGCTTGCCCGGTTTGATTTCGAGGTAATAAACGAGTGCGCCGCCGATAACGGCCAGCGCGAGTAAGAGCAGGGTGCTTTTTTTCATAACAGTTGTCGGTTGTTGGTTGCCGGTTATCGGTTATCGGTTGAAAACTGTCTCTTACCGACCAACGGCAACTGACAACTGAGAACCGACAACCGGCAACCGGCAACCGATAACCAAGTTATCGCCGCCGCCACCACACATATACGCCCGTCGCCATGACGACGAGCGGCAGGAAGGCGACACAGAGCCAGAAGAATAAACGTTGTTGGCTTTCGGTCATCGTAACGCTGCGATTGGTGGTCGCTTTCGGACGAATAGAAATTAGGCTTTCGTCCTGCGCCAGCCAATTGACCGAATTCAAAAACAGGTCGGTATTTTTTTGGAAGCCGAGCGCACGATTGGCGGCAAAATCAGAATCGCCGTAAACCAGCAAGCGGGCTTCTTTGTTTTCGCCCAGGCTTTTGCTGCCGACGACGGCGAGCGCGAGCGGGCCTTTGGTGTCCCCCGTGCCGTCTTTGTATTCAGGCGAGACGCCCGCTTTGATTTCAGTCTCGCCCCAGCTTTGTTCTGAAGTCGTCAACAAGCTCATGGTCGTAGCGCCCGTGCCCGAAGCCTTGCCGACGCGCACTTCGCGTGCGACGGGAAAGATCGTCATCGAACGTCCGAACTTATCAGTGATTGGATGCGCGCCAAAACTCATCACCAGCGGAGCCAACGGGCCGCCGCCTGCCAGTTGCCCGATGGCGCTGACATCAATCACCGTATTTTTGCCGAGTTCGATATTCCACTTGCTCAACAGTTCATCGGCTTGCGGGTCGGTGTCAGGGTCAAAAGCCAACATCACCTTGCCGCCGCCATCGAGATATTTGCCGATGGCAGAAAGTTCAGGAGCCAACAACGAAGTCTTCGGCCCCGCGACGATCAACACCGAACATTCCGCCGGAACCTGCCCGCTGACGGCTAGCCCGACCGCTTTGGTTTCGTAATTTTCGGCCTTTAGTTTTTTGTCGGCGTTGGCATAGCCTTCGCCGCCCGCGTCGGTCAAACCGCGCTCGTTGTGGCCTTCGGTGAAACAAATCGTCTTGAGCCTGTCAGTCGTGATTTTGAGAATCGCGTTGGTGAGTTCCTGTTCGCTGATCTGAGCGGCTTCGATTTTTTCGATGCGGTCGCCCGCCGCGATGACGGTCTCGCCGAATTTCGTCACCTTGTATTGTTTAGCGATTTCCGGCTTTTGTTCAGGATCAACGAACTCATATTTGATGCGTCCGCCCGCGCCTTTATATTCCTCCATCAGGTCTTTCAAGCCGGGGTCTTCGGCCTTGGCGAACTTGATCACCTTCACGTCTTTTGACAGACCGGCGATGAGGCCGCGCGTCTGGTCAGACAGGCTGTAAAGCTGTTCCGCCGTCAAGTCGAAGCGTTTGTGATGGCGATAACCCAAGAGGTTTGCAACCACCAACAGGCCGATGACCGCCAGCGACAGCACGGCGGTGTTTGTGCCCAGCTTGCCCGAACGTCCGGTGAAAAAGCCTATTAGCGCGCTACCGTTCATCACGAGGCCAGCGACGAATAGCGCCGCGCCTACGCCGACGAAGCCCGCGTTCCAGCTCCACACGTTTTGAATGTTGTAGCGAATCAGTCCGGCAATCATCAGCGCCGCGCCCACAAAGAGCGCCAGTTTGCCGAGTTCTTCTCGTTGTAGTGCCATAAGAAAAGTTCGTAGTACCGGCTTCAGCCGGAATTATTTGCAAGATCGAGTCATTCCGCCTGAAGGCGGGACTACATGCTTTTAAGCTCTGCGCCAGCGCATCGAATCGAGCGTGCGCAGCGTCAGGAACAAGCCCAGTACGATCATTGAGACGTAAAAGATGACGCTGGTCGTATCAATCACGCCGCGCGTGAAATCTTCGAAGTGCCGCAAGACTGACATGTATTGCAGGGTCTCGCCCCACCACGTTGTCGAACCGCGCGCGCCGAAATCCAGCACCCACAGCATTAGAAAGGTGACGAAAGTGACTACGCCCGCGATAATCTGGCTTTCGGTCAGCGAAGAAATGAATCCGCCAAGTGACAACAATACGCCGCCCAGCAACAGCGTGCCGAGATAACCCGATAACAACACCTTCCATGGAATCGCCGGGTCGCTATAACGTGCCATGACTACGTGATAGATCAACGTCGGCAACAACATCACTGCAAAGAGGGCGAACGACGCGAGAAACTTGCCCAATACGATTTGCAATTCGGTGATGGGCGAGGTCATCAGCATTTCCATCGTGCCGCGTTTGCGCTCTTCGGCATAGACGCCCATCGTCAACATCGGAACCATAAACAGCACAATCGTGCTGACGATGCCCATAAAGTTGCGTATGACGAGACTGGGTACGTCAATGTCGGGCGGCGGCCCCCCCTGCTGTTGGCCTTGCATCGCAGCCATCATCGCCTGTTGCATCAGGAAGCTCAGGATGTTCGAGAAAAAGTAACCGGTGATGAGCAGGAAAAATCCGATCACGATATACGCGACCGGTGAGACGAAATAGCTGCCCATCTCGCGGCGGAAGATTGCAAGTATGCCTTTCATAGGTTGTCGGTTGTCGGTTGTCGGTTGTCGGTTGTCGAAGCTTCTTCGGTCGTCAGTTGGCGGAAGGTGTCTTCGAGGCTGCGTGACACTGCGCGCAGTTCGAGCAGTTCAAAGCCGCCGTTGACCAGTTGCGCTGCGATCTTGCCACGCAGGTCGTGACCTTGTTCGCTCTCGACGGTCACGGCGACGGTTTTTTCGTCAGGGCTTTCGCCCACAGTGACAGCCGATACGTCTTCAAGTTCGTCGAGTTTGGCTTTGATCGCTTCAGCGTCGCCGCGCGCTTGCACCATGACGCGCTCGCTGCCTTTGAGTTGGGTCGTCAGGTTTTTGGGCGTATCAATCGCAGCAATCTTGCCTTTGTTGATGATGACGACGCGGTCACAAGTCATCTCGACTTCGGGCAAAATATGCGTAGACAAAATTACCGTATGTTCGCCCGCCAAGCCTTTGATGAGCTTGCGTACCTCGATGATCTGGTTGGGATCGAGACCGATAGTGGGTTCGTCGAGAATGACGACATCGGGGTTGTGAACAATGGCTTGCGCGATGCCTACGCGCTGTTTATAACCGCGCGACAAACGCTTGATGAGTTCGTCGCGGCGTTCGGTCAAGCCGGTCAGACTCATTGCGGTGTCTACGCGTTTGTTCAAATCGTTGGCGGCCACGCCTTTGATGCGCGCGACGAATTTCAAATAGTTCGTCACGTCCATCTCAGGATAAAGCGGCGGCGTTTCAGGCAAGTATCCGATGCGCTGGCGGACTTCCATTGAGTCATCGAATACGTCAAAGCCCGCGACGCGCGCCGTGCCGCCTGTTGCAGGCAAATAGCCCGTCAGGATGCGCATCGTCGTCGTCTTGCCCGCGCCATTCGGCCCCAGGAATCCAAAAATTTCGCCTTTGTTG
>JANNUY010000064.1:0-38649 GCA_031414155.1 Acidobacteriota bacterium | reverse complement strand
TCCGTTTTCCGGCTCGAAGCGCAACAGGCGATTCCATTGGCGAAAGAATACGCCGCGCAATTGCGAGTTCTGGTCTTTAAGCGTGAAGTACCAATGCCCCGACGTATGCTTTTTGAAATTGGAAATTTCGCCTTGCACGGTAACGGCAAAGAATTCCCTTTCGAGCAATTCTTTAATTTGCTCGTTGAGATCGCTCACGCTCAACACTTCGTTTTCAGTGAAAAGCGCCGCTACCATTTTTGCGTTGGAATTTGCCATAGCCTTGAAATCGCGGCACTTTAGCACCGGCTGAAAAGACCGTCTACCACGCGGTATAATCGCCCGGCCTATGAATAACGAACCACAATTTTATCGCGTCGCCACTGTGAATGAGATTTCGCCGCGCACGGGCAAAACCGTAGAAGCAGGCGGACAAGACATCGCCTTGTTCAACGTTGACGGAACCTATCGCGCGGTCAATGACTTTTGCCCGCATCGCGGCGCTTCGCTGGGCGAAGGCTTTCTCGACCCTTCTGGCACGAAGGTTTTATGCCCTTTTCACTTGTTCGATTTTTGTTTGCTGACAGGCGCGAGCGAAACCGCGCCGGGCATGAAAATCTCGACGTATGAGGTCAAAGTCGAAGGCGAGGATATTTTTGTGCGCGTCTAGTCTGCGCCGACAATTCTGCCCACGAAGCTACACGAAGAAGACACAAAGCCTTAACCAATTTTCGTGTAGCTTCGTGGGTAAATCTTTATTGCAATTCGAGCATCCGGTCGAGCGCAACTAACGCCCACTTAGCCGTTTCTTCATCCACTTTGATTTGATTGACGACGTGTCCGGCGATGAGGTTTTCGAGCGACCAGAGCAGGTTTTCGGGCGAGATGCGAAACATCGTCGCGCACATGCACAGGTCAGGCGCGAGCAGCGTGACGAACTTATCAGGATTTTGTTTTGCTAACCGGTTGACGAGATTGAGTTCGGTGCCGACGGCCCACTTGCTTCCAGCGGGAGCCTCTTTGATCGTCTTGATGATGTATTCGGTCGAGCCGTGCAGGTCTGACTTGACGACGACTTCATACTTGCATTCGGGATGCACCAAAACCTTGATGTCTGGATGTTCGGCGCGACGGTCGTCAACGTGGCGTGGCAAAAAGCGTCCGTGAACTGAACAAAATCCTTTCCATAAAAACAGGCGCGCTTTTTGCGCTTGCTCAACCGTGTTGCCGCCTAAGGGCAAGCGCGGGTCCCACACCGCCATCTCATCCAGACCAATGCCGAACTTTACGCCGGTGTTGCGTCCGAGGTGTTCGTCGGGAAAGAAGAAAAGTTTGTCGCGCTGTTTGAGCGCCCAATCAAAGAGCGGCACGGCGTTCGACGAAGTGCATACGACGCCGTCGCGCTGGCCGCAAAAGGCTTTGATTGCGGCAGACGAGTTCATATAAGTGATCGGCAACAACGACGTGACGCCCAGGTCAGCGAGTTGCTCCCATGCCGATTCGACCTGTTCGACTTGTGCCATGTCCGCCATCGAACAGCCCGCCGCCAGATCAGGCAAAATCACTTTTTGATGCGCGCCGCTCAGAATGTCAGCGGACTCGGCCATGAAATGTACGCCCGCAAAAATGATGTAATCGGCCTTTGGGCGCGTCTTGGCCTGTTGCGCCAACCCGAACGAATCGCCCGTGAAATCGGCGTGCGCGATGACGTCATCGCGCTGGTAATGATGGCCTAGAATGACTACGCGGTCGCCGAGTTGCTGGCGCGCTTGTTCGATGCGCTGGCTGAGTTCTTGCTCACTAAGCGTGAGATAGTCTTGAATCTTTTTAACGCCGCCGGGATTCAATTTCACCTGCGGTGTTTGGGCGGGACTGGCAACGGTGCTGCTCATAAATGCTCCTGTGATTGCGATCAATAAATTATTTAGCGGATGCTTAGTTCGATTGTAACAAACACGCCCGCACATTCCAGCATTCATTTCCTGTGAATGCTGGAATGGCATGACCAGCTTGGCCTCGACGCGGGATGTGTTAAATTGAGCAAGCGTTGCTCACACGGCGCGTTCATAACTGCGGACAAATCCTCCATCGTTAATTCAAGGACAAAGCAATGCGTCGCCAACTGATCGCACTCATCATCGTTTTTCAATTTTTTGCCGCGCCGGTTTCGTTTGCGCAAAGTGGACGCGGTACGCAAGCGCCCAAGCCTGTGCAACCGCCGAAGCCTTCGTCTGTGATTCCTACGACGGTGTTGAATGCGCCCGACAGCGGCAAGTTGATGCGCCAAGACGTAGACGGCGCGACCACTCGTTACCTGATGAAAAACGGCTTGACCGTATTGATCCGCGAACGCCACGCGATTCCGCTGTTGGCGATGAACGTCACCGTCAAGGTCGGTGCGTTAAGCGAAACCGACGAACAGGCAGGCATCGCACAACTTGTTCAACGACTGTTACTCAAAGGCACTGCGACGCGCGCGCTGGGCGTGATCGAACGCGAAGCCGCCAGTTTGGGCGGCATGCTCAAAGTCGAGACGACTTATGACCAGACGGCTTTTACGTTAATTGCTCCGGCAGAAAGTTTGACGGGGATGGCTACTTTGCTGGCTGACGTATTGATGAATCCGCTGTTTGACGCGAACGAAATCAAAAACACGGCGAGCAAACTGTTGGCTGACAGCCAGCGGCCTTCGGAATCGGCTTCGGCTTATGCGCTTGATCGTATGTTGACGGCAGCCTTCACGACGCATCGGTTGAAGCGCGGCATGTCGGTCAACGAAAACTTTTTGAACAACGTCACGCGCGAACAGGTGATGGCGTTTTGGCGTACGCATTACCAACCGCAAAACATCGTCATCACGCTGGTCGGTGACGTATTCGCACTCAAGGCCGTAGGCGAGTTGCAACTCACGTTCGGCAATATGGTAAAACCCGCGCCGCCAACTCCGACGCCAACTCCAGCGGCTACGCCCGCGCCGAAACCACCTGTTGCGGGTACGCGCAAACCGACGACGGTTGTTGCTCCAACACCGATGCCTGCACCGACGCCGCAAGTCAATTCGTTGGATGAAGCACCGCAAGACAAGCTGCGTTATGGCAATACGCGCGCTGACGTTAGCCAGACATTGGTGACGTTGGCCTATCGCGTACCGACATTGACGCGCACGGTGACGGGCTTGAAAGAACAAGCCGTGCTTGAAGTGATGGGGGCGGTGTTGGGTTTGGGACGCGGTTCGCGGCTGGCGCAAATGTTGCCCGAACGTTCGGGCCTGGCGACGGAATCAGCCGTGCAGGTATTGGCTTTTCCCGGTGTAGGATTGTTCACGTTGCAATTGCGCGGCGAGCCGGGCCGCATTGATCGCATCGAAGCCGACGCCTTCCGCGAACTCGAAAAGTTCAAACGCGAGTTGTTGAGCGAAGGCGAACTCGCGCGCGCCAAAGCAATGATGGAAAAAAGATATTTCGACAGCCTCACGCGCATGGAAGACGAAGCCGTCAGCATCGGACGTTATTACACGCGGCTGGGCGATTACGCGCCGCTTGATTCTTTGGTTGAACGCACGCGCGCCGTGACGGCGCAAGACGTTCAGCAGGCAGCGGCGAAATACCTGACGCTGGCGAACGTGACGGTGCATGAATACGAACCGGTCAATGCGCAAACGCGTACGTTCACGGCGGAAAAATTCTCAGAGCTTGCGATTACATTCGCGCCTTCGTTAGGGCAATCGCTCAATGCCAGTGAGATCAAACCCGCCGTCACATTGCGTACTTTCAAGCAAGGCGAAGAACGCGGCAGCGTCACCGAAGGCCGCAACATTCTGGTCGCCGAGTCGCCGCTGCCGATCAAAGATTTTTCGGTGCTACGCGGCGCGCGGGCTTTCGTGCGCGAAGACCGTTCGTTGCCCAAGCTGACGATTGGCGTATTTTTTATGGGCGGTCGCCTCGTCGAAGAACCCGCGAACGGTGGCATCACCGAGTTGATGGTGCGTTCGATGTTGCGCAGCACTGCCGCGCGCAAAGGCGATTTGATTGCGCTCGAACTCGAAAGTTATGGCGGCGACATTCAAGCGGTGAACGAGCCTGACTATTTTGGTTTCACGCTGGACGTGCTGTCGCGCAACGCCGAAGCCGCCGTCAAACTGTTGCTCGACATCGCCGAAAATCCTTACTTCGACAAACCCGAACTCGCGCGCGAACGCGAAGCCGTGCTGGCCGAACAACTCAAACAACGCGACAACGCTCCGGCACGCGCGGTCGAATTGATGTGGGCTTCGTTGTATCCCGGCGGACATCCTTACGGGCTGCCGCGTTTGGGTACGCCTGAATCAGTCAAAGCCGTCACCGTAGAAAAACTCGAAGCGTGGTACGCGCAATCTATCAAGCGGCAATTTCCGCTGGTGATGTTGGTGGGTGATACCGATGGGTCGGCGTTGGTCTCGCGCATTTTCGGCGACGGATTCAAGCGCCCGGGCGAACTCGACAAAACCATCAAGGCGAACTTGCCCGCGTTGACGCAACCGCCGCAAGAACAAGTCGAAACGCGCGCGCGTCCTTTGACGACGCAAGCTATCGGTTATCGCGCGCCTAACTTGGACACCAATGAAACGCTCGTGTTGGGAATGCTCAGTGCCATGAATTCGTCGGGCAAAATCAACGACGACTTGCGTACTCAACAACCGGCGGCATTGCAATTCATCACTGACAATCGGCTGGCTTCAGGAGCCTTTTACGCACTCGCTACAACCGGTGCTGCTGACGAAACCAAAGTGCGAGAGAGCCTGCTCTCTGAGTTCACGCGCCTGACGACGACGCTGCCCACTGACGAAGAGTTCACGCGCGGACGCAACCTGTCTATCGGTAGCTACGCGATTGCGCTGCAAACCCAACAGGCGCGCGCGCACGAATACACGCGCCTCATCATCGCCGGACGCAAACCGTTGGAAGCGGAAAACCAACCTGACTTGCTACGTAACATTCGCCGCTCTGATTTCAAGCGCGTCGCCGAAAAAATCATCAAAGGCGATCAAGCCATTTCAGTCGGACGCGGTGTGGTACGCGGGCAATAATTGAAGCCAATGAGCGAATTCGATTTCATCGAACGCATCCGCGCTCGCATCAAGCACAATGCTTTCAAGCCAACTGACTTGTTGTTTGGCATCGGCGATGACGCGGCGGTATTGCGCGAACAAAGCGGACGCGAAATGCTCATCACTACCGACCTGTTGGTCGAAGACCTAGATTTCAAACTTGATTACATCCCACCCGCTTGGCTTGGACACAAAACCCTCGCTGTCAGCCTCAGTGATATTGCCGCGATGGGTGGCACGCCGCGTTTTAGTTTACTGACGTTGGCGATTCCGTTACGAAGTGCGGAGTGCGGAGTGCAGAGTGCGGAGTTTTGGGATGCGTTTCTAGATGGCTATTGCGCGTTGGCTGAAACGCATCAAGTCACGTTGATTGGCGGCGATGTTTCGGGAATGCCTGAACGATTGGCGATTGATTCGATGGTGTTGGGGAATTGCGAAAGCGGCAAGTCCATTCGGCGCAGCGGCGCGCAAGTCGGTGATTTGATCTTTATCACGGGCGAGTTGGGAGCTTCCGCCGTTGGATTGCAGTTATTGCTCGACGGCAAACAGATTGATGAGGCCAATGCTGATTGGCGACAACAAGCCATGCGCGCGCACTTGCGACCGGAACCGCGCGTCGCGTTCGGCCAAGCGTTGGGTGAATCCGGTTTGGCGCACGCGATGCTTGATGTGAGCGACGGACTCGCGCAAGACCTGGCCCACCTTTGCACTGCCAGTCAGGTCAGCGCAACGTTGTTCGCCGAAACCCTGCCGATTGCCGCGAGCGTTCGACAGTTTGCCACGCACGAAGACGCCGCGCGGCAACTCGCACTCAACGGCGGCGAAGATTTCGAGTTGTTGTTTACGGCAGAAATTAAAGACGAAACAGCATTGCTACGGCTGGCCGAGTTACATCAACTGCGCCTGACGCGTATTGGCGAAATAGTTTCCTCACACGACGTAACGCAATTAACGATCAATCAAAACGGCCTCTCGCAGCCCTTGTTGCCTCGCGGATTTGATCACTTCCGCACTTAAACAAACTGGCGAAAACGAGTAGCACAATCTGCCGAGATTGTGTGGTTTAAGTGACTGAAGCCTTGAGGCTTTTGGTCGTAATCAATTTCGTACTTTACCAAGCGGCGTAATCTCGGCAGATTGCGCTACTTGTTCTTGCCGTGATTGGTTTAACCAAAAAAGCGCAAACGCCTGCAACCACAGCCTTTTGCCTTAAATTCCGGCTTTGCAATTTCGCCGCACGGCTTGTTATTATCCGTCGCCTTAATGGGCGCCCTTATGGGCTAATAAACGAGTCAATCAATTCAACACAAGAGGTTCAACACCGTATGTCTCAAACTAAGCCCGGTACCGGGTTGCGTGCTTTTTTGTCTTCTAAGCACCTTCCATCATCGTCTCGCGCGCTCACAGCCTTGCTGGCAAGCGCAGCCCTTTTCGCTTTCAACGTAACTACTGCTTTCGCACAGGAACCAGCGCATCGCCCCGGCGGTGAAGCTAATCTCAAACTGCCCGATCTGTCGCAGGTCAGCTTTATGGGCACGAATGGCCGCACGTTGTTGATGGTCGGCATTGTCGTGTCACTGCTGGGCATGGTTTTCGGAATGCTGATTTACGGCCAACTCAAACGAATGCCCGTACACAAAAGCATGCTCGAAATCTCTGAACTGATTTACGAAACCTGCAAAACCTATCTGGTCACGCAAGGCAAGTTCATCCTGATTCTCGAAGCCTTCATTGCTGTCGTCATTGTGCTTTATTTCGGTGTGCTATCTGAGATGCCAGTTTATAAAGTCGCCATCATTTTGATCTTTAGTTTGATCGGCATTGCAGGAAGTTACGGCGTAGCGTGGTTCGGCATTCGCGTGAACACCTTTGCCAACTCGCGCACCGCGTTTGCCAGCTTGGGCGGGAAGCCTTATCCGATTTATGCGATTCCGCTCAAGGCCGGGATGAGCATCGGCATGATGCTGATCAGCGTTGAGTTGCTCATCATGCTTTGCATCTTGCTCTTTATTCCGGGCGATTTAGCCGGATCGTGTTTCATCGGCTTTGCCATTGGCGAGTCGTTGGGCGCGGCGGCGCTGCGCATCGCGGGCGGCATCTTCACCAAAATCGCCGACATCGGCGCTGACCTGATGAAGATCGTCTTCAAGATCAAAGAAGACGACGCGCGAAACCCCGGTGTAATCGCTGATTGCACGGGTGACAACGCGGGCGATTCGGTTGGCCCATCGGCGGACGGCTTTGAAACTTATGGCGTGACGGGTGTCGCGTTGATCTCGTTCATCCTGTTGGCGGTGAATCAGAAGACCGCAGGCGCAGGCTTTGAAGCGATTCAAGTGCAATTGCTGGTCTGGATTTTCGTGATGCGCGTGATGATGGTCATCGCGTCAGCCGGTTCTTATTTCATCAACGAAGCAATGGCGAAAGCCCGCTACGGCAACGCCGACAAGATGAATTTTGAAAAGCCGCTGACCAGCTTGGTCATTCTCACTTCGATTGTTTCGATCATCCTGACTTTCGTCGTGTCGAAGCTGATGATTCCGAATCTCGCGGGCGACGGCTCGCTGTGGTGGAAGCTCTCGATGATTATCTCGTGCGGTACGGCGGCGGGCGCAATCATTCCCGAACTGGTCAAGGTTTTTACTTCGACCGAATCGCGCCATGTCAACGAAGTCGTAACTTCATCCAAAGAAGGTGGCGCTTCGCTCAATATTTTATCGGGTTTGGTGGCGGGTAATTTTTCAGCTTACTGGCTGGGCATCGCCATCGTCGGTTTGATGGCGCTCTCTTATTACTTCAGCTTGATGGGGTTGAGCGCATTGATGGTCGCGCCGGCTGTCTTCGCCTTTGGCTAGGTGGCTTTCGGCTTTCTCGGCATGGGGCCGGTCACAATTGCCGTGGATTCATACGGCCCCGTGACTGACAACGCGCAATCGGTTTATGAACTCTCGCTGATCGAACAAGTGCCGAACATCGAAGCCGAACTCAAAAAAGACTTTGGCGTCACGGTTAATTTCGACAAGGCGAAACACCTGCTCGAAGAAAACGACGGCGCGGGCAATACGTTCAAGGCGACGGCCAAGCCCGTGCTGATCGGCACGGCGGTCGTAGGCGCAACGACGATGATTTTTTCGATCATCATGTCGCTCACCAACGGCCTGACTGAAAACGTAGACAAGCTGGGCTTGCTGCACGCGCCTTTCGTGTTGGGGCTGATCACCGGCGGCGCGATTATCTATTGGTTCACCGGCGCTTCAACGCAAGCCGTGACCACCGGAGCCTATCGCGCGGTTCAATTCATCAAGGCCAACATCAAGCTCGATGGCGTCGAAAAGGCTTCGGTCGAAGACAGCAAGAAGGTCGTGCAAATTTGCACCGAGTATGCGCAAAAAGGCATGTTCAACATCTTCCTGACGGTGTTCTTTTCGGCGCTGGCCTTCGCCTTTATGGAAGAGTATTTCTTCATCGGCTATCTGTTCTCGATTGCGATCTTCGGTTTGTATCAAGCGATTTTCATGGCGAACGCGGGCGGCGCGTGGGACAACGCCAAGAAGATTGTCGAAGTCGAATTGAAAGCCAAGGGTACGCCGTTGCACGATGCCTGCGTCGTAGGCGACACCGTCGGCGATCCGTTCAAAGATACGTCGTCGGTGGCGTTGAATCCGGTCATCAAATTCACCACGCTGTTCGGCTTGTTGGCGGTGGAACTCGCCGTCAGCTTGCGGCGTTCAGAAGGTGGGGCGAATCTGAGCCACGGCCTCGCCGTCGTGTTCTTGGTGATCTCAATGTTCTTTGTGTACCGGTCGTTTTACGGTATGCGCATCGGTTCAGAGAAGTAACTTGAAACTAACCCTTTCCCAGTAAGCGAACCCGCGCTGTGTTTTCTGATGCGGCGCGGGTTTATGCTTGTGTGAGGCGATGACGCAGTGACTAGCTTGAAAGTTAAGGAGAATAAATTAGCCGACTCGGCGTTGAGACGTTAAACTGAGCGTGAAAGGAGTCTTATGCCTATTGCCACTGCTACCACTGAGATTGAAGCAACCTTGCTGGGAAAGCTGCGCACGTTGCCGCTTGAACGGCAACAAGAAGCACTCGATTTTGTTGAATTTCTCGAACAGAAAACCGTCGCACCAAAGCCACCGCGCCGTAGCCTTTACGGCATTTGCGCCGATCTGAAGGTTCGCATCACCAAAGAAGAGATTGACGAAGCGCGACGCGAAGCCTGGGCCAACTTTCCGCGCGAACATTTTTATACTAACGAGGGCCAATCATGAGTGCTTGCGTTGCCGACACACATATCGTGATTTGGTACGTGTCAGGTGATCCGCTGCTTTCTGCCAACGCACTCAATGCCATCGAAGCCGCCGCGCAAGTCGGCGATCCGGTTTATGTTTCAACCATCTCGGTGGTCGAGATCATCTATCTGGTTGAGAAACATAAACTGCCGCCAGCTCTGGTCAATCGAGTGCTTACCGCGCTTGACGATCCAACCGGAGTC
Organism: Acidobacteriota bacterium; assembly: GCA_031414155.1. Lineage (GTDB taxonomy): Bacteria > Acidobacteriota > Blastocatellia > RBC074 > RBC074 > JACPYM01. The sequence goes on along the minus strand of JANNUY010000064.1, from coordinate 29,086 downwards.
TTCGTGTTGTTTCCTGTGAGTAACAGCGTCGCGCGTAAAATGAGTCAAATTCCGCGTGGCATCGTTCCCGATATGCCAGACCGCATCATTGCCGCTACCGCGTCGCATCTGAACCTGCCGCTTATCACGGCTGATCACAAGATTCAGGCGGCTGCGATTCAAACGATTTGGTGATTTTATAAATTGCCAACAGACCAATATAACTGAGCAAAGACACGCTATGACTAATTACGCTTTCACCAAAGTACGCCAAGAGTTTCCGCGCGAAGCGGTGGCAAATATCGAACAAACCGTCGCGCAACAGATGGAAAAACTAACCATCACACCAGGCGCGAATATCGCCATCGGAGCAGGCAGTCGTGGCGTCGCCAACATCGCCCGCATCGTTAAAGCAGTTGTTGATACCGTGAAAGCAAAGGGCGGTAACCCTTTTATTTTTCCCGCGATGGGTTCGCACGGCGGCGCGACGGACGAAGGTCAGGCTGAGATTCTCGCTTCGTATGACATCACCGCCGCGACGATGGGCTGCCCTGTGCGCTCTTCGATGGAAGTCGTCCCTATCGAACACGGCGATCTCGAAATTCCGTTATTTATGGATAAGACTGCTTATGAATCGGACGGCGTGATTTTGGTCAATCGCATCAAGCCGCATACGGCCTTTCACGGCGATTACGAAAGCGGTTTGGTCAAGATGAGCATCATCGGATTGGGCAAACAGCGGCTGGCCGAAGCCTTGCATAGTTACGGCATTTACGGCTTGAAAATGCTGATGCCCGCCGCAGCGCGCAAGATCATGGCGACGGGCAAAGTCATTCTCGGCATAGGCATTGTCGAGAACGCTTATGACGACACGGCGATTATCGAAGCTCTCACGCCCGATGAAATTTGGACGCGCGAGCCGCAATTACTGAAAATCGCCAAAGAGAGTTTGCCGACCTTCCCGCTCGACGAACTCGACGTGTTGATCGTAGACCGCATCGGCAAAAACATAAGCGGTTCAGGGATGGATCCGAACATCGTCGGGCGCATAGGCATTCGCGGCGAAGCTGATGCCGAAAAGCCGCGCATCAAGGTCATCATCGCTACGGATTTGACCGACGAATCCCACGGCAACGCCTGTGGCATCGGCATGGCCGACGTAGTCACCAAAAGACTCAAAGACAAAATTGATTGGGACGTGACTTATATGAACGGCGTCACCAGCGGCTTCTTCGAACACTTTACCTTGCCGATTGTCGCCGCGACCGATCAACAGGCGTTTGAATGGGGCATCCGCGCCAGCCATGACCCGAAACGCCCCAAGCGAATTGCTCGTATCAAAGATACGTTGCACTTAAGCGAACTCTACCTTTCGCCCGCCGCGCTCGAAGAACGCCACCGCAACCTCGAACTCATAAGCGAACCGGGCAGCTTGTTCAACGAGCAAGGCACGATGATTCCATTCTAAAAAAATCTTAGCCACGAATTTACACCAATTTTCACGAACTAGGCGGCGCTTGTCTTTGTAAAAATTGGTGTAAATTCGTGGCTAAGGCGTTCTTGTGTTCGGTTACTTCTTCCCCATTCGCACTAACTCGGTTTCCGCCGCGATAAAGCCGAACGCGGGCCAGTAACGTCCGCTGACGATGCGGCGAAAGTATTCTTCGGCTTTGGCGCGATTGCCGTTATACAAATGCCAGTTGCCGAGGCCGTAACCCACCGTAGCGATTTCGAGGTCGGTCGCTTTTTCCAGATTGACGAGTTCGCTTTCCTGCTTTTTGCCCTGATAAAACAACAGCCGGTCGAAATAAGACTTGTTCTCTTTGACCTTCATCGTGGGCGTAATGCGCGCGAGGATGAGCGCGGCGTGGGCAGTTTTGTTCAAGCGGCGATAGGCCATATAGAGCCAATCGCTGATGGCGATAATCGAATCGTCTTCGCCGGATTTTTCGGCGACGGCATAACACTTTTCGTAAGCCGCCACCGCTTTGCTGAAATTGCCTTTGAGGTAATAAGCCAGGCCGAGGTGATACCAAATATCAAAATCGTCGGCCTTGAGCTTCGCGGCTTTTCCCATATCGCTGACGGCTTTATCGAATTGCCGCGTCGAGAGGTAACGATGTCCGCGATAGCGATAGAGCATCGCGTGCTTGGCATCCAGCGTCAGGCCGCGCGTATAAGTTTCAATCGCCGCGTGATAACGCCAGATGTTGGCTTGAGCTTTGCCAAGCGCGATGAAGGCTTCGATATTTTTCGGGTCGGCGGTCAATTTCTTTTCGGCAGCGGCGATTTCGCCTTTCTCGTCAGCTTGCGCGTAATGTTTCGCCCCCAACGGCGAAACGAGTTCAGGCGTGGTGGCGGACGTTTGTGCAAACGCCAGCAGCGCCATTGTGGTGTTGAGTAAGCAAGCTAAAATGCAGCGCATTATATTTCTCCTTTTGCGTTGTGGTTGAATCAATCATCGCGCAGCGCGTACCCGGTTAGCTTGTCAAAGCTCCGACTCACTCGTAGTATGCGCGCGCTCTCACGTTCACTCTAGTGTAATGCAAAACACTGACGGGATTCAGTTGATCCCCCTTAAACATTTGCCGGAAGTTCACCCCGGAGACGATCTGGCTGCGTTGATTAGCACTGCCGCACAGGACGGCAGGCTCACGCTGCAAAACGGCGATTGCCTCGTCGTCGCGCAAAAGATCGTTTCCAAAGCCGAAGGCAGATTGGTTCAACTTAGTTCTGTCACGCCTTCCCTCTTTGCACAAGAAATCGCCGCACAGCAACAGCGCGATCCGCGTTTGATCGAAGTCGTCTTACGCGAATCGGCAGGCATTGTGCGAATGACCCCACACGTACTGATTACTATTACAAAGCACGGTTTTATCTGTGCCAATGCTGGTGTAGATCGCTCGAACGTCATCGGTGAAGACTGGGTAGCCCTCCTACCGGTTGATCCTGACGCTTCGGCGCGCATGCTACGCCAGCAATTGGCTGAACGTCTGCAAATCGAAGTCGCGGTTATCATCACCGACACCTTTGGACGTGCGTGGCGCGAAGGCCTCACGAACGTCGCTATCGGCGTCGCTGGTATGAAACCGTTAAGCGATTTGCGCGGCGACACTGATGATTACGGCAAGCCTTTGTCAGCCACCGTGCTGGCAATCGCCGATGAAATTGCCGCAGCATCAGGGTTGCTGATGCGAAAGACCGCGCGCATCCCCATCGTAATTGCGCGTGGCTGTCCGCTTGAGTATGGCGAATATAGCTCCCAATCTTTGATTCGCCCGAAAGAGCAAGACCTTTTTCGCTAATAACTGCACTGTGGTTTCGTTTCCCATCCCCACAGGAAGGAAAAAAACAAATCCCCGTAACAAGCTCGCGTTAACGTTGCGCATTCGTCTGCCGATCAATCGTCGCCTGATTCATTGCGATCATTTATTGCGATCAGGCGACGTTGTGACAAGGCGCGATGGCGGGCAAGTTACATTTCCCCTAACTCAAAATGATTACTGCTCTTGCCGGAGGTGTCGGCGCAGCCAAGCTGTTAGAAGGCTTGGTGCGCGTGATGCCATCTGAGTACCTTTCCGTCATCGTCAACACCAGCGATGACATTCAAATGTTTGGTCTGCACATTTCTCCTGACGTAGACATCGTGACTTATACGCTGGCCGGTCTCGTGAATCCGGTGACTGGTTGGGGGTTAGTGAACGATACGTTTTATGGCCTTGATTCGCTGGTTAGGCTTTATGACAGCGAACGCTGGTTCAATCTGGGCGACCGTGATCTGGCAACGCATATTTATCGCACTGATCAATTGCGGCGCGGCAAAACGCTCACTGAAATCACGCGGCACATCGGCGAATTGCTGGGCGTCGGTGTGCGCATACTGCCGGTGACCGATGCCTTTGTGCCAACGACAATTGTGACCGATCAGGGAGCAATGCACTTTCAGGAATACCTCATCCGCCATCGCGCGCAGCCTGTCGTGCAGGAAATTCGTTTTGAAAATATTGATGACGCGATGCCAACGCCTGAAACGACTGACGCGATTGTCAGTGCCGAAGCCATCGTGATCTGCCCCAGCAACCCGCTCATCAGCATTGGCCCAATACTCACCGTGCCCGGCGTGCGCAAACTGATCGAGCAAGCCTCTGCGCCGAAAATCGCCATCAGTCCGATCATCAAAGGCCAAGCCCTCAAAGGCCCGGCAGACCGGATGCTCGCGCAAACCGGCTCACCCGCGACGGCGCTCGGCGTAGCGCAGATTTACGCCAATCTCATAGACGGTTTCATCATTGACCAACAAGACGCCGACCTGAAAGAAGAGATTGAAAAACTGGGGCTGAAGGTTTTCGTCACGAACACTGTGATGAGCGGCGCGGCAGAGAAGTATGCACTCGCGCTTTTCACGATGCAGGCTGTTAAAGAGTTGCAAGTCCGGCGGTGAGGTACGAATTGTTTCCCTAAAATAGTGAGAACAAAAAAAGGCCGCGTAGTTTTGAGCTACGCGGCCTTTTTGTTAGCTGCAACCGCTTTACGTTTTAGAACTCCAGCCGTAATGCGAATTGCATCACGCGAGCAGCGCTGTTTTCGTTCGGGCGTACTTGCGTACCCGTAAAACGACCGAAATCAGCAGGTGCAGAGTTAGGATTCAAGAACGGGTCTTGACCCAAGCGGAAGTTGGCAATGCCCGTGAAGCGTTGCGTGTTCGTCAGGTTGTAAACTTCCCAACGGAACTGCAAGCGGCTTTGCTCGCTCATCCCCAGCTTTTGCAATCCCCAGGATTTATACAATCCCATGTCGAACACAGCGTAGCTGGGAAAACGCAGCGTATTGCGGTCACCTTGTTCACCTGGATAGGCATTGCGGAAGCTGCTGTAAGCGGCTTTGGTGTCGCCGAACAGGTTCGGATCGCCTGTGCGGGTAGGAGATGAAACGAGCGATTTAACGGCAACGCCATTTGATTGCACGTTCCAGTTCGTCGCCCAACGACCATCGTCAAACGGCTGCCCGGCAGCGCGTCCGGTGTTCCAGCGGACGATACCAGTCGTTTGCCAGCCACCCAAAATCGCATTGATTGGGCCGCTGCTTTTGCCGAAAAACTTTTGTCCATTGCCAAAAGGCAGCGCGAAAACATAGTTCGCATTGATCTGGTGGCGAATGTCGAAGTCAGAAGTGGAACGATTCGCATTCAAATCGAGCGGATTCAAAATGAGCGAAGCGCCCGACGAAATAGCGCCGGAGGCTTCATTGCCCGAAGCCGTATCCAACGAATGGCTCAACGTGTAGTTAAAATCGAAACTAAGATTTTTGTCGAACCGTTTGCGAATACTCAACTGCGCGGAGTTGAAATCCGACGTACCCAGCGTCGAATAAGCCGCGAAGGTCGCGTATTGCGGATGGAAGAACAGGTTGTTGCCTGCCCCCAAACCGTCATCCCACAGCAATTGCACGAAAGTGTAATCGGTGGTGTTGCGTCCGCCGACAGCGCCTTTGGCGACGCGACGATAAGCCGCTTGCGAAGCGGTCAAGCGAGTCGTCGCTCCAAGCACGCTGTAATTGCCAGCCAAACCTGGGAAAAGGTTCTCGAAGTAAGGAATTGAACCGACAGAAGTGATCGAAGAGTTTTGATCGCGCAAGCCGATCAATTGGCGCATTGCCGTATAAAAGTCTACGCCGGAGCGCGGATCACGCAGGTTGTTCTGGTGGGCAACGTCACGCGAAATCAACAGGTTGCGTCCGATACGTCCCACGTAGCTGGCTTCAAACGAATAGCCTTTGCCGATTTCACGGGCCAGCGACAGATTGAAACTATAATTGTACGGGGTTTTCAGCGCTGCATCTAACGATTGTTCGATGCGTTGGTCTTCGTCATCGGGCGTTTGCAATGGGAATTTCAATTGTCCCGGTATGGTCAGACGCGGCAGGTTACGAATGGATTGACCGAAGCCAGTAAATTGCGGAGCCAGACGAGTGCTGACGTTATAAGTGTTGGCCGCAATTTGTTGTGTTGAAAGAAAGCCCAGCGTTGAAAGCTGGTCAAATGCCACCGCGAGCGCACTGCCAAAACGGTCATAGGTGATGCGGAAGCCACCACGCAAGGTCGTTTTGTTTTCGCCAAAGATGCCGTTCAACAAGCCATTTTTGAAACGAGGCGACCAAGCGGCAGAAACTGAAGGCGCAAAGTTATTCCAGTCTTGCTGGTAATAACCAGGGCGATTGTTTGCCTTGCCTGCCCTATCAATGCTGATCAGCCCATTAAAAGGTTTGCCGGTGTTGGAACCTGCTACGCGCTGATCAAAGAAATCTCCCAGCTTTGGCGTCGGAGCGACTTGCACACCGTTGGCTTCATAGACAGGCGTCGAAGTTGACCAACGCACGCCATAAGAAAGGGTCAGATTAGAACGAGCGCGCCAGCTATCTTGAGCGTACCATTCGTATTCCTGCGTTTTGAACGTACGTTGAATACCGCTGCCCAACGCTTGCAGATTGCCGTCAGCGCCATACGCCAGATTCGCGGCATATCCTGAAAATCGGCCAATAGCTGTCGTCAAGGCATCGCGCAAATCTACCGAAAAGCTGGAAGCGACGTTGGCAAAGATATCATCGCCGTCGTCATTGAAAAGAACTACGTCGCCCGAACCGTCATAGAACGACGGGTTCAAACTGGCAGTATCGAAAGATGAGCCGAAACCATTACGGTTGTTGCTGATGAAGCGCATGTTCGCGCCAAATTGCAGTGAATGAGTTCCTTTTGTCCAGGAAAGATCGTCAACTACGTTATGCACCGGCGTCGTGCGGCTCAACGCGCGCGAAAAGTTCAACGGTTGGAAGACAAACCGGAAGATGACGGAATTTTCCTGCGAATCGCCGCCCACAGTGAAGGCGTCGCGGGTCAAACCATAGCGCGCGTTATTGACCAACGAATTGTTGATCGTCCACGCATGATTGATTGCGAAACCTTTCGGATGCGTCCAGGTCGGAGCCGAAACCGTGTCAGGGAAACGAGACGTAGCGGTTCCCTTATCGTTCTGATAATTGAAACGTCCGCTCAAAATGTGATTTTGAGCCAAGTTGTAATCAAGGCGTCCGATGTAGGTGTTTTGATCATCGCGCGTCGCTGCATTGAAGCGGTATCCGCCCGTGTTCAAACCGTCGCCAATCGTTGAATCGTTAACCGCGTAACGGCGCGAGGCGCTTGCCAAAGCGGCAAAGACGGCGGGATTTGTGCCGGGGTCAATTCCGTTTGCAGCAACATAAGCCTGAGAAACTTGCGCGCGCGTCAAACAACGTACGCCCGTCGGCGTGCCTGCTGGGCAACTCGCATCGCTGGCACCGTTTTCGGTGCGGTAACGGACAATGCCCGCGCCAAACGCAGCCGTTGGGACTTCGCGGACGACCGAGCTTTCAGCGCGTTCGCGGAAGGCTTCGTAATTGACAAAGAAAAACAGTTTGTCTTTTTTGATGGGGCCGCCTACCGCGCCGCCAAAGTTGTTGCGAATCAATTTAGGACGTTGCACTCTTTCGTCACCAGCGCGGGCTTGGCCGACAAGTACGGGAAAGTCTGTCGCGACGTAACGTCCAGCTTTGTTGTTGAACCAATCGTTCGCTGTCGTAGCTGTGTTACGGTTGTATTCGTATAGCGAGCCGTGAAACTCATTCGTGCCGGATCTCGTCACCAACGCGATTTGCGCGCCCGATGAGCGTCCTTGATCGGCATTGGGATTGGTCGTGGTGACGCGAAATTCTTGCAACGAATCAGGCGTCGTACGTAACACGCTAAAAAATGCTCTGCCGCCTTGTTGTTCATTCACGTCAATGCCATCGAGCGTCACGTTGGCTTGGTCAGAACGTCCACCGTTTACTTGTCCGGTTGTTGTTACGCCTGGTTGCAATGAGAGCAGGCCTACTACGTTGCGAGCGTTCAACGGCAAATCAACGACTTTGCGATTATCGAAAGTGTTACCCAGCGTGGCATCGGTCGTATTCAGTACCGATTCTCCACCGGTAATCGTGACGACATCGGTTACGCCTCCAACTTCGGTGAAGGTGATATTCAACGTGAGTGGGGTACTAACCAACACTTGAACGTTCTCAGTGACAACAGTTTTGAACCCTTTGGCTTCGCTTCGAAGATCGTAGAGTCCCGGGACAACCTGAGCAATTTGGTATGAGCCATCGCCAGTTGAAGTCAACGTGCGTGTCGCTCTCGTAGCTCTATTTGTCAGCGTGATTGTCGCACCCGCAATGGCATTGCCTTGCGGATCGGTGATCGAACCAGAAACAGAAGTATTCTGACCAACGGCAATGATTGACAGCACGCAGACGCAAATCAACACTGAAGCGTTTTGCCAGAAAGCACGAATGAGTGGCATGTGAAAAATCCTCCTGATAACGTTTTTGCGAAAAACTCCGTTACAATGTTTTCAAGCACCTTTACTTAGCCTAATCGGGTCAGAAATCTAAAAGCCCAGCAAGCATTTTTCTAAAAGGCTACATCAACATTTTGGGTAACAGAAAGGTAATTTGTAAGTAGTGACTGCAACGGAGGATGTGAGGCAAGGTTTATGCCCGTAAACTTGGATGTGGTCGCTATTATTAACAGTTCAATTGAAGTAGCTGAAGGCCATATTGGTCAATAACTTAGAGTGGAACGTGCAGTATAAAGAATTCACGATTAGTAGACAGTTAGGCTGTCGCGTTCCATAAATCTAAACATAGTTCATATTTATGGACAAACTGAAAAGCAAAACGCCGTCCGACAGAACACCGAAAGAACAATTTCTCTCAGCCCCCTTTACGTCTGTCGGACGGCGTTTTTTCCGGCGCGATCACGCCCTAAAAGCGAGGTCGCGGGGAATGTTACGGACGCGCGTTAGAGAAAGATTTCAGAAAACTGCGGGCGATCCGTAGCTCCGAAATACCCCCTTGCTCTCCTCCGCGCGCCGATCTTGCAAAGAACTTATTAGGCGTTAGCGACGCCTGCGGTTGCGATAACGGTCGTATACGTTGCAATTGTCACGATCCCAATTGTCCCAACGTCCGCCACCCCAGCCACCGCTGCGTCCGAAGCCGTTGCGGTAGCCGTTTTCAAAGCCTTGCCGGAACGCTTGCCGATAATCTTCTTCATCACCAAAAGCGTCCCGATAGCCTTGCATTGCTTCGCGGTAAATGCGGTCGCGACGAAAATCGGCAGAACGCCAATCGCGCCGGTCTTCACGACCTTCGCGCAAGCCGTATGCGTAACCGTTGCGCTGGGCGATGTCGCGTATCTCGCGTTCGCTATAGCGGGTATCGGCGAAAGCCGTTAGTCCCGTCATCAGCGCCATCAGCAAAATTGTCAAAACAACCACTAACCAGGTATTGCGTTTCATAGCCTTTATCCTCCTACTTCTTATTCATCAGGCCGCGCTTTTCTGGCTCCACTTCAAGACTATCCTCCCAACTTCTCTCTTGCGGTTTCTGCTTGTTAGAAACCGTTTGTTTTTCAATCAACTCCTTCCCGACGTACAAGACTAATTCAAGGCTCGTGCCACAGCGGCAAACGCCTAGTGAATTTCTGGCTAACTGCTAACGACAAAGGAGTTTTGACTGTCGGCGAGTTATTTAGACCAGAGAAGCGAATTGCTTGAACACGGATTCTTCATCCCAATCGGTAGGAGCGCCTCACGTTTTGGTATGAGTGCCGAGCGTGTCGGATTAGTTCAAGCAAAGAAGCCGCAAAAAATGCGTAGGAGTTAAGTTGATAAACACACTGAAATCATTGAGAAACCGCGCGTTGACAAGGCGCGTCCCTAACTGTTAGCTTCCCGAATGGACTTATTTTGCGCCCCATATGAACGGTTTTTACGGCATTTCGCACCCTCAGAATCCCCGCACGCAACGGTGGGAGGCTTCATTGTCTCGCAGCTTTTTTATTGTGGCGATGTTGTTTTTGAGTTTAGGTTTGGCGGGGTGTGCCAAGCTGGCGAAGGTGAGCGACAGTTCGATTCCGCGTATGGTTACGCCGGTCGCTTCAGCAGATTTGAATCAGTTGTTCGCGCAACTCAAACCTTTTACTGAAGTGCAATCCTTGCGCGCTTCGCGGATCGCGTTGCGTTTTATCGAACCGCAAGCCGAGTCGCGTTGGCGCGATGCCGATGCCATAGTCGTTTTGCAACGCCCTGACCGCATTCGCCTGATCATTCAAATTCCTGTCACCAAATCGCGCGTCGCTGAAATGGTTTCTGAAGCCAATCATTTTAAGGTGGCAGTTTATCAGGAACGCCTTTCGTTCATTTTGGGAACCAACGATGCTGATTACTCGCAGTGGCGCGAACGTTTGGGTAAAGACAAGCAAAGCGCGTTGGCGAATGCGCGCCCCTTTCATTTCACCGACTCGATGCTGATGCGCCCGCTGCGAATGGGAGAGAGCGGGTATGCTTACAGTTTGGAAGAGCAATTGCAGGAAGAGTCCGACCTAAAGCCCAATCAGAAAACTCCGACACGGGTTTTGCGGAGCTATTACGTAGTTTCTGAATTGAAGCTGGCTGACAATGGGCAGGCGCAAACGCTGCGCCGTTTTTGGTTTGATCGAACGGACAATTTGCAATTCCGTCGGCAACAGCTTTTTGATGGGCGCGGCGAACTGCTGACAGAAGTCACGTATACGAATTATCAAAAGATGGGCGAAGCGAATGCTGCTACGTTGCCGACTGTGGTGTTGGTTTCGCGTCCGCACGATGGATACGGCGCGCGGTTCAGTTTTAGCCCGGAAAACTTTGAATTGAATCCTGAATTGCCGCAAACGGCTTTCGTCTTGGAGAACAAAGAGAACCTGCCAGAAACCGATCTGGATAAGCCGGTGAAGTAGGCTATGGACAGTCTTATGGAAAGTTTGGCCGTAGCCAATTTGCGACAGCGCCCCGTGCGCGCTCTGGTGAGCGTGGCGGGCGTAGCTCTTGGCGTCATCCTGATTCTCATCAATACGGGGCTGGTGCGCGGGATGCTCAACGACCGCGTGCAGCGCGAGCAACGCGTAGGTGCGGAAATCCAGTTTGGTCGCACAGGGTCGTTTCTTTCGCCTGCGTCTACTTTGCCAACCGATACAGCGTATGTCGAAAGGCTTTTGAAAATCGAAGGTGTTAAGACGGTTTCGCCGATTGGACTTTACACACAACGTGGCAAAACCGGCTTAGGAGTCGAGCTCGTAGACGCGATTGATTACGCCAGTTACGCGGCGGTCACAGGGCTGCAAATTGTCGAAGGCCGCGTCTTTCAGGGCGACAACGAAGTCATCATTGACGACTTTAAGGCTACGCACAGCAAGCTGGGCGTAGGCAGCGAGATCGAAGTTTTCGGCCACACGATGAAAGTTGCAGGCATTTATGCCCCGTCCATCGGCTCGCGTATCAAGTTGCCGTTGGCGGTGTTGCAAAGTTATCAGGGGCTAGAAAACAAATGCACTTTTATCATGGTTAAAGTGCAAAATCCCGCGCAGCAGGAAGAAGTACAGCGCCGCATTGACGCTGCACTGCCAGGCAACGGCATATTGCTCACCCGCGATCTTGGACTGGGGGCGGAGCGGCAAATCCCCGGCTTGAATGGTTTTGTGAATTCGGTCGTTGCACTTTCAGTCGTGGTCAGCCTGTTGGTCATTTTGCTGGCGATGTATACGACTATCACGGAGCGTACGCGGGAAATCGGTATCCTGAAATCGCTGGGGGCGTCCAAGCGGTACATCGTTTCCGTAATCGAAAAGGAAGCCCTGCTCATCAGCCTCATCGGCGTCATCGCTGGCTTGGTAATTGCACTAGGCGCAGGCTGGGTGCTGGAACGGGTGACGACCTTGCAACTCGAATTTCATTGGAGTTGGGTGCTGCGCGCGGCTTTGATCGGGCTGGGGGCAGGCGCACTGGGGGCTTTATATCCGGCGATACGCGCGGCGAATCAGGACCCCGTGAAGGCCCTGTCTTATGATTAGCTTTACGATTAAACAACACATGGCGGCTTGAACTGACAGGTGTCTCGTTAAAATGGCGGTAATGAACGCAATTCTTCAAACTGAAAACCTGATGATGACTTACCGCGTAGGCAAAGTGGACGTAAACGCTTTGCGCGGCGTCAATCTGACTGTGCCCACGGGCGAGTTCATCGCGGTGATGGGGCCGTCGGGTTGCGGGAAGTCTACGTTGTTGAACATTCTGGGCGGAATGTTGCAACCCTCTTCGGGCAAGGTCGTAGTGGATGGCGAAGACCTGGCGCAAATGACCGACGCGGGGCGAACAGATATGCGCCGTCGCAAAATCGGCTTTGTGTTTCAGCGATTCAATCTTTTCCCTACGCTAACGGCGGAAGGGAACCTGAAGCTGGCCGAACACATTCACGGAAAACAAACCGGTGCTGACGAAACCCGTCGCCGCGAGGTGTTGCAGTTGCTGCGTTTGGAAAATAAAATGAAACACAAGCCGCTGGAATTATCAGGCGGCGAGCAACAGCGAGTCGCCATTGCGCGCGCGATCATTACCAACCCTGCGATCATTCTGGCGGATGAGCCGACCGGCAATCTGGATTCAGAAAACTCTGAAATCGTTTTGAATATGCTGCAAAAACTCAATCGTGAGTTGCGGCAAACCATTGTGATGATTACGCACAACCCCGAAGCGGCAGCCGTTGCCAATCGAACGATTGAAATGCGCGACGGGCAAATCGTGCGCGACAGATAAAGGTTAACGATTAACGATAAGGACACAGAAATGAACCAGTCGCTTAAAAATATTTTATTGTGGGGGCACGGACGCGGTACGTGGCAATATGACGTACTGTGTTTGCTAATCGTTTTGGCCTTGTTGCTCTGGCCGGAACACAAGTTGCTGCCCTAAGCTGACAACGTGGTGCAGATGATGGTTGAGGGAATTTTGAAATGAATTTATAAGTTCGGTCACTTCAGCCTGGAGCATTTTTGAGAAGCTGAAGTGACCACACAAAGGCGATAGATTTTTCTGACGGAGTTTTACGGAGTAAATATGAAACGAACGATGATTTTGGCACTGAGCGTGGCCTTACTGGTTTCCCTCACAGGAACCATTCGCCGCGCAGATGCCAATGCTAGTCCCCAATTACTGACAGGCATACTGGCAAAAATGGAGAAGATGCATAAAGACTTACGCAGCCTCAAAGCAGGCTTCGTGCAGGAAAAAGTCAACGCCCAAATCGGTACGAAAGATAAAGACATGGGCACGTTGATTTACAAGCCCGGCGTAGGCAAAGCCAAAGGCAAGTTCCGGCTTGATTACACCAAACCTTCTAACAACACGGTGTCCGTCAACGGCGACAGTTTTTTGTTCTATCAACCGAAGCTCAATCAGGCGTTCAAGAAGTCAGTCGCTGAAGCCGCGAAAGGCCGAGTCGGCGGTTACGGCCAACTAATCGGGCTGGACAGTTCGGTGAAAACGCTGGTGAGTCAATACGATATTGAGGTTCTTGGCGATGAAAACGTTGACGGGCAAAGTGCAACGCATTTGCGCTTCACGCCCAAAACGCGCGGCGGCTTAACCAATATTGAAATGTGGATTAGCAATGTTGGTTTTCCGTTGATGCAAAAATTCAACGAACGCAACGGCGATTACACAGTATTCAAGCTGACCAATCCGCAACAAAACGTAGCGATCAACGATGGCGAGTTCGACGTGAAGCTGCCCGGCGGCGTCAAGATCGTAGATAAGATGTAACCGCCACAAAAAACGCGAATCGTAAAAAGGGAGCGCGCTGGTTTAACCACCAACGCGCTCCCTTTTTGCGTGCAATGTGACAATCTGCAGCCTTTGCCGCCTTTTTGCTCATCTGCCATAATGCGCGCCTTATTTCGTAACCCATCAACGCATAATTCATAACAGAAAGCAGAAGCGATGAGCGTTTCTGCCACGAACGGTTTTATCCATTTCAATCTCAATGGCAAGCAGCAAAACATCCAGAGCATTACGCGAGGCGAAGTTCGTAACCAAAGCTCTCGCTTCGACCAAACACCCTTTATTGGCGCACGTCATTCCGATGCGCCGTTGCAATCTGGCCTGCGGCTATTGCAACGAATATGACAAAACTTCCGACCCCGTACCGCTTGAAGAAATGAAACGTCGCCTCGACCGGCTGGCTTCGTTCGGCACGGCGGCGATTACGATCAGCGGCGGCGAACCGCTGTTGCATCCGCAAATTTTCGAAATCATCGCGCACATACGCTCGCACGGCATGATCGCCGGACTCATCAGCAACGGCTATTACATGACCCGCGAGAATGTCGAAAAGCTCAACGATGCCGGGCTTGAATACCTGCAAATCAGCATTGATAACGTCACGCCCGACAAGGTTTCGCAAAAGAGTTTGAAGGTATTGGAAGGCCGCTATCTGCCGAACCTGTCGAAATACGCCAAGTTTCATATCAACATCAATTCGGTCATCGGCGGAGGCATCAAGAATCCTGAAGACGCGCTGACCGTGGCCAAACGCGCGGTTGAATTCGGCTTCGGCTCAACCCTCGGAATCATTCATGACGGCGGCGGACAGTTGAAACCGTTGAGCGGCAAAGAGGCCGAGGTTTATCAACAACTGCGTCGTTTCGGGAAAAAGAAATTCGGCTGGCTGAATCAGTTTCAAGACAATCTGGCGGCAGGCCGCGAGAATAACTGGCGTTGCCGTGCGGGCGCGCGTTACCTCTATATTTGCGAAGATGGCCTCGTGCATTACTGCTCGCAACAGCGCGGTTATCCGGGAATTCCGCTGGCGGAATATACGACCGAACACATCGAAGCTGAGTTTTATACCGAAAAGCCCTGCGCCAAATTCTGCACCATCGCCTGTGTTCAACAAGTTGCCGTGGTAGATAATTGGCGCGCGCCGCAAAGCCCGTTCAGCGGTTTGCCCGCACACATCGGTCAACGTCCGCATCACGCGCCGGTAGAAGCTGTTTCGGATGAAGTAGTGATGAGTGCTGAGTCTTAATTCGTCCGCGTTTCGTCAGCGGCTTGACGGTTCACGAACTACGCGAAAACCAATATCGCCGCGTCCTTGTTCAGGAGGCGCAGCGTTTCTTTCAAAAGCCCGCAAAGCGCGTCCGCTGGCAGAACTCGCCGCTCCACGAATAACACGACCCGCAGGCGTTTTGTCTTTGCTGATAGATGGCCTGAGTGCTGGCCCTTGCGGACTCAGCCGATCCTTACGCTGATAATATTCCGGGTCGTACCAATCCTGACACCATTCCCAAGTCACGCCGACCAATAAACTAATGCTTCCGACGACGCGGGTTGCACGCTCCCATTCCGCTTCGGAGGGCAAACGATACGTGCCACCCGCCTCGCGCGAAAGCCATTTGCAAAAAGCCTGCGCATCTTCCCACGTAACACCAACCATAGGTGCATCGGCTTTGCCAGCCGGGAAGTCGCGCCCTTGCCACCCGGAAAGTTGCGAGTTCGGAGCAGCGTGATTCGTTGCGTCAAGAAAGGTTTTATAAAACTGATTCGAAATTTCGCGGCGCGAGATTTCAAATTCACCGAGCGATACCGGATGCGCCGGGCTGGAATCTTTCGGCCCTTTGTCATTGCCCATCGTGAATTCGCCCGCAGCCACGCGCACCATCTCAGGGCTGATACCCGCGACCATCACGATTTCAACGGGGCGAGTTTCAGCGACGTTGACTTTAACTACGCTGCGCCATTCTTTGAAGCCTGCTTTGACTGCGCGCAGTTGATGCGTACCGGGCAACATTCCTTCGACAGTGATCGAACGCCCCGCGACGCTTTTCACGCTTAGCTTGTCGTTGATGAAAACGTCTACGCCGGGTTGATTGACGGTGATGAGCAACGTGCCTGTAGTTGCGCGCCGCTTGAGCGAAACGCTGAAATCAGTAACGGCAGTTTTGGCTTCTAACGAACCGCTCCACGGTTCGTAACCTTCAGCCGTAACTTTGAGCGAATGAACGCCGAGCGGAACTTCATTCAAAACCAGCTTGCCGTCTGGCCCAGCGACGCCGCTCATCTTTCCGGCGAGTTCGATTTGCGCATTGGGCACTGCCGTCAACGTGACGCGCGACGCCATCGGCGCAGGTGCAAGCGGCGAAGTCTTCTTCACTGGCGCAGCGACCGGCTTGCTAACGACGACTTTAGCTGGATTCGTTTTTTTCACGACGTTGGGTTTCGCCGCAGCTTTCAAAGGCTTAGGCACCGCAGGCTTGGGGATAACTGCGGTCTTAACTGGCGCAGGCTTAGGCGTCGCCGCTTTGACCGGAACCTTTTTATCGGTGTCGCGTCCGGCGGCATCTTGCGCATAAGCCGCGCAGCAGCAACCAATCACCAAAACAAAAATGAATAATTGACGATTCAGCATGGCTTTCACGATAAAGGGGGAAGATAGATTCAAGGAAGGTCTTTAGCGCACCGAAATCCGGTTTTGGGATAAGGTTTGCCTGTTTTCACCGCGCCCCGATAAGTCGTAGTCGCGTAATCTTTCGGCGAATCAAACGCTCCGCCGCGAATCACCATCACGCCTTCTTCCAGCAACTCCTGCGGCGTGCCGTAAGCGCGCAACTGGCTGGAAGTCCATTCCCAAACATTGCCACACATATCCACTACGCCGTAAGGGCTGGTTCCCGCGAGATTGCGCCCGACCTCGACGATTTTGCCAGTTTGGCTCTGTGCCGTATTGGCGAAGCTAGGCTCCCACGTATTGCCCCATGGGTAAAGGCGTCCGTCCGTGCTGCGCGCGGCAAATTCCCACTCTTCTTCCGTCGGCAAACGCTTGCTTGCCCACAGTGCAAAGTCGCTGGCTTCTTCCCAAGCCACATTCACGACCGGCAAATTCGCATCGCCGGGCAGCGGTTTGCCCCCGCGCCAGTGGCTCGGCGCAACCCGTCCCGTAGCTTCGACAAAAGCCAGATATTGTTGATTGGTGACTTCGGTGCGGTCGAGAAAAAAAGGCTTTAGTTCTATCGTGCGTGACGGACGCTCCGTCGGCGTGCCATCGTTCCGCCCCATCTCGAACTTTCCGCCGGGCACATAAACCATTCCAACGGGCGTCACTGGCGTACTGTTAATCGGTGGCTGGTTGACGGATTTAGGCGCACCGCTGGTTGAAACAGGATTAGCGGGTTGCGCTTTTTTCCAAATACCAACGAGCAAAAACGAACTGAGCAATACGCCGCCGAGCCATAGCGGAACGTGCCAACCCGAACGACGCGAAAGGCCTGCTTCGCCCACAAAAAGCGAGAGCGGTTGCGTAGCGGGCTTGGTAGGCTTGGCCGGATTGTTTACCGGATAACTTGGCGGCGTTTCTGTTTCTATATCTACCGATGGCGGAATCACCGCCGCGCGCCACGATTGTGGCTTTGGCACCTCTGCATCCGTCGTTTGAGTATTCGCTTCGGCGCGCGCTATCGGCAAGACCGTAACCTGACTGGGTGCGGAAAGAAATTCCGTCTCGCGCGGCTTCTCGACCAAACGTAGCGGTGACGCTGTTCGAGGGAGTTCAGCCACGACGCCGGATGGAGCTACTGCGCTTGTCGAAACGGATGGCGATGGCTTTTTGCTTCCTTCGTCCAATGGATCATCAAGCAACAAATCGTCTAAACGACTGAGCGAATCATCGCCTTCAGGCTCAACCATCAGCGGGGCTTTCACTGCCTCTTTAGCTTTTATCGCGGCGGACTCTTTCGGCGTTTCCGTCGCCAAGCGCATGCCGCAGTTATCGCAAAACAACGAGAACGGCTGCGTGGCAGCTTCGCAATAAGGGCATGGAATACGCGTGTCAGGCAGTTCGGTTTCGAGCGTATTTCGCTTGGCTACGTTTTGCTGGTGGGTCGGAGTCGCATTGGGTTGCAAGGCTTGCTCGCTGTCTACGCCACAGCTTTTGCAGTATTGCCAGCCGCTGCGCCAATAAGTGTTGCAGTTCTGGCAAATGCCTACGACGGTTTCCTGCCCTGCGCTTCCCACGCGCGTGCCGCAATGCTGGCAGAACTTTTCTCCGTGAATGACGCGCGCGCCGCAACGTGTGCAGCAGACCGACTCCGTCGCGCGTTCGCCTAATGCGCGCACCAGTGTCTGACCGCAACGCCGACAGAAGTTGAGGTGATCGGGATATTCCAGATTGCACGTAGCGCAGAACATTTGTTGTTAGCCCTATCGGTAAACCCTAGCTGTCACAAGTGCGCGCATCATACTGTCAGCGAATAAACAGGCGCAAGCATCGCACCTCGCCGATGAGAAGCCTTCCCTGCCGTACTTCTTACGCACATCACCTTCGCTGCTACCGACTGTTGCATTGACGAAAATTTTCTTAAAAAACCCCTTGCCTACATCTCAAAGCTGGCGTAGTATGCGCTCACTGTTTCACGAACGAAACGCAAAGCAAAAAAGCAATTCGCCGTAGGAATCAGTTGCACCAACTTTTACAACACAGCAATTTAACAACGTCAGCGTAAGTCGAGAAAGCGACTGATCGCTTAATCGCAGTGACGTTGTGCGTTCAGGGTTTTTCTCACAAGGCCGCACGGTCGAGCGGGAAAGTACGCGGCGATAGCTTTAGGCTAAAGCGGCTTAATG
Source organism: Acidobacteriota bacterium (assembly GCA_031414155.1). Taxonomy (GTDB): domain Bacteria; phylum Acidobacteriota; class Blastocatellia; order RBC074; family RBC074; genus JACPYM01. Next base: position 10,550 of record JANNUY010000064.1, on the reverse strand, counting down.
CTCTGTAAACATTGCATATTATCTATATGTTTCGTTGCGCGATTCAGCTTGGGATACTGCGCACGACGAAGCGCATTGAAAACCGGCTAACGCCCTTCCCCCCCTGAAGCACCACCGCACATGCCTCAGCCTGGGTGATGGATTGACTGTTGTTGCCAGCTTGTCGCACGCGACAGCAGTCAGTTCCAGCCCATGCTCGGCAATCCGTGCTTCAGGTTTTCTAGATCGCCAATGTTTCGTTGACGAGACAAAAACAAACTTTTTCGCCAACGGCACAAGTACAAATCGCAGAAGCATAAATTCGCAGAGCAAAGGAGAGCAAAATCATGGCGGAAATCACGAAACACGTTGCAGGCACGTTTTGTTGGATCGAATTGGGTACGACCAACGCATCGGCAGCCAGCAGGTTTTATGGAGAAATGTTCGGCTGGCGGCGCAGCTTTATGCCCGTCGGCAAAGGCAACTGTTACACGATGTTGCAATTGCACGGCAAAGATATTGGCGCGGTTTATGAGGTCTTTGAAGAAGAAGCACCTCCTGAGTTTTCGCCCGCGTGGCAGTTATATGTCGCCACGCCGGACGTGAACAAGACGACGCAACACGCGGTCACGCTGGGCGGCAAGGTGTTGATCGAACCGCGCGACATCGAAGACATAGGCCGCATTGCCGCTATCGAAGACCCCACGGGCGCGCGCATTGCGCTGTGGCAGGCGCTTGATCACATCGGCGCCGAAATCGTCAACGAATCGGGTTCGCTGGCTTGGCAGGAACTCGTTACCAGCGATTGCGATACGGCCAAGCAGTTTTACAGCGAACTCTTTGGCTGGCAGGTGCAAACCGTCAGTGCCGGAGCGCGCGTTTACACTAAATTCAAACCCAAACGCAGCGAAACCCCTTCGGGCGGACTCATTCCGCTTGAGCAAAAACACGAAGGCGCAACGGCCTCTTCGCATTGGCGAGCTTATTTCGCTGTCGAAGATTGCGACCGCAGCGTCAAGCGCGCCATGACATTGGGCGCGCAACTCAAAACCGCTCCGACAAATTATTCCGGCTTGGGACGGTGCGCGGTGTTGAGCGATCCGCAGGGCGCGACTTTCTCATTGGTACAACAACTCGAAACCCGTTACGCCAGTCTGGCGGCAGCGGCTTAGTTTCCATCTTCTCTCGAACCACGTTTTATAAGTTAGGGATGCAGGGGACGTTAGTCGCGCAATCACACGAACTCACGTAACCATTACCACGACTGACGTCGCCTGCGCTCTAAAAGGTCAATCATTAAGGAGATCAATCATGTCAGCAAAAGAACCAACCACTACCGCCGAAGTCATGGACGACGTTACGCGCAAAGAACACCGCGAAGCCTGGGATCGCACCATTCTCGGCATTGCCGTTTTTTGCGGCATTGCCTCGTGGGTGCTTGTTTACTCGCTTTTTCCTGGCCGTCACACAGTGCTGCGCACCGTTCTCGCTACGTTGTATGTTTACGCAATTGAAAGAGTCCTTCTGCTTTTGCGTAAAGGGCTGATGACGACCTATGAAACGCAACGCGAAATCAACACGGCGATAGTAGGCATTCTCGGCCTTTTCGCCGTCATTGCCATCAACGTCGTCTGCCATTTCGCACAACAGATGGCTGGCGCTGAATTGAACCCTTACCTGATGGAATATCTGCGTTGGGGCATGGTCGTCGTCCCCGTCGCGGTGATGGGCCTCGGCATCTGGTTGCAATCGCAAGACCCCGAAGCCCGCCGCCAATCGCTCGAACGACGTGAACGCGGCGAACGCGCTGAATTCAAAACCAATGCGCGCCGCGATGCGTTGCTGCATCCGACCATGGTCGCCACTAAAACGCTGATTGCCGAAATCACTGCGGAAGCGATGGCCGAAGAATGGATTGATGAGGTGCGCGGCGAACTGCCCGCCGTCGTACGCGCGCGGCTCGATGCGAAATTGCAAACGCGCGAACAGCGCAACAATCGCTACACCGAGGCTTACATGCCAGCTTACGCAAACGGACGCTCGCCATACGGAGAAGCGCGGGGAAAAGCGTAGTGCCGATGGCTCAGGCGGAAGATTCGTTCCGCGCTACGATGCACGTCGCGTTACCAGACGTATACGAACCATCGGCACAAACTCTCCCAACTCTTAATGATATGGAATCGAATTATCGTGAACACAGCTACTTCCCTGTGGGCGAAACGACCACCGTGCGCGGCTTCAACGCGGGCGTACCGACGTTCGTCCCCAACAACAACGCGACCTTGGTCAGCAAGGACATGGCGCAACCCATTGCGCCCATCGAAGCGGTGAGCAAAGCCGTGACTCCGAAACCGGCGAAAATCGTGAACCCCTTGTCTGGCACGAAGCCGCCGCGCGTCGGCGTCAACATCGAATGGGTGCAAAAAGGCGTAGGCTGGGATTGCCGCGAAGTTTATTACGTCGGCAAGAAACGCCATCGCCGTCACTTGGGGCACATCGGTCGGCAAAAATGGGAAGACATGCAACAACAGTTTCAGGGCACTGAACTGGAGCGCGTTCTCAGCGAGTGGATCGAAGAACGCCGCGCTGAAAAAAGCATGAATCTCAACAACGCACCTGAATAGGTTTGATTCCGATCTTTGCAAAACAGAAGTTAGGGCAAAGGCCAATCACAGAGCCTTTAGCGTTTTGCTAGTGACTGAATGTCCGTCTAAAAGACACTGACTGCCTGAAAGACACTGATTGACCGCCTTGGGCAAACTGGCAACTGGTTCGGCGTCGGTTTGTTTAACTTCATGTGAGAGAGAATGCTTTGCGCGTTCTCTCTCACTTCTTTTTTCACTTTTTGTTCATTGATCGGAAACCTGAAAGGAGCGTTTTTCATGCTGGATGGAACCTGGACTCTCACCGCCGCGACACTCAATGGCGCGGCGCTCACTGACGACAAGCTGCCGCAAACCAAATTGATCGTGGCCGCTGACACTTACCTCACCTTCGTCAACGGCACGCGCGACGCCGGACGCACGGCGATCAATACGACCGTGACGCCGCACGTACTGGAAATCACCGGCGTCGAAGGCCCCAATCAAGGCCGCACGATTCACGCGATTTTCAAACGTGAAGGCGATGCGTTGCAGATTTGTTACAGCTTTGACGGAAAGGCTCCCATTGAATTCAAAGCCGAAGCGGGTTCTGGTTACGCGCTGATGACCTATCAACGATTGCAGCGCGTAACGGGTTTGGGCGGAATCTTTTTCAAAGCGAAGGATGCGCCGAAATTGCGCGAATGGTATCGCGTACATTTCGGGTTGAACATTCATCCGGCATACGGCGGCACGTCGTTCCGCTGGCGCGAAGACGACGACCCAACCAAGCTGGGCGAAACCGTCTGGTCAATTTTTGACGCAGACACCAAATACTTAGAGCCAAGCAAGGCGAGTTTCATGCTCAACTACCGCGTCTCGGATATTGACGCCGTGCTTGAGCAATTACGCGCCGAAGGCGTCTGGATTGATGACAAACGTGAAGACAGCGAATACGGGCGTTTTGCCTGGATTCTTGATGGCGAAGGCAACCGCATCGAACTGTGGCAGCCGCCCGCCGGAGGAGTTTGTCCATGAAGAAAAGTTTTATTTTGCTGGCGCTGATCGCCTATTTCGTCATTGGCGCTTATTCCGTCACGCGAACGAAAAACGCTGCGCTCAACGCCGTTAACGCACAATCACCTGCTACGGAAAGTACGGCAGCGGCGTTCAAGCTGTTCACCCAGCAACCAGAAGTCTTGATGAAGTTTTATCACGAGGCATTTGGAACCGACTGGCAAGTGGGCGAGAACAGCTATCAAGGCGACGTGTTAAACGCCAGAGTACAAATCATCCCTGCTAAACCAAAAAAACGTACGCGCCAAGCAACACTCTATTTGCTTACGAACGACCTGGCTGCCCTTGCGGATAACCTGCTGGCGGCAGGTGGAGCATTCAGAACACAAGGCAGGAGTTATCTCGTCAACGACCCCGACGGCAATCTGATTGTGTTGTCGCGCCAATGAAAAAATTGGATCAAGATTCTTATTTGATACAATAACGAGATAGGTCGGCGACTCGCCCTGCCGCATCATTTTTTTTGCGCTGTTCATCGGCGGGCAAAGTTAAAGCCGCCACGTTGCATGGGATCGAATGCAACGCGGTGGCTTTTTCATTTTGATCCGTTTTGTGAACTATCAGTAAGACATTCGGTAAGACATCGTTGGCGATTAGATCACTGTCGTTACGATTTCGCGGATGCCACGTTGCAGTTCAGCATCGTCAGTGATGGGGCTAGCGATAGCTACGTCACAGGCGGTCACGGGGTCTACGCCTTTTGAGATGAGTTGCGCGGCATAAACCAGCAGGCGCGTCGAAACACCTTCTTCGAGGCCATGGCCTTTGAGGTTGCGCACCTTTTCGCCAATTTTGACCAGGTCGCGCGCGGTGGCTTCGTTGACGCCGCCTTCGTGCGCGACGATAGAAATTTCAGCTTCGGCGGGCGGATAATCGAATTCAATCGAGAGAAAACGTTGCCGCGTAGACTGTTTCAAATCCTTCAACACGCTTTGATAGCCGGGGTTGTAAGAAGTCACCAGCATGAATTCGTCAGGCGCTTGCAACAATTGCCCGAGCTTTTCGATGGGCAGCACGCGCCGGTCATCGGTCAGTGGGTGAATCAAAACAATCGTGTCTTTGCGAGCTTCGACGACTTCGTCTAGATAACAGATCGCGCCATGTTTGAGCGCTGTCGTCAACGGGCCATCGTGCCAGACGGTTTCTTCAGCTTCGATGAGAAAGCGGCCTACGAGATCGGTGGCCGAGAGGTCTTCGTGGCAGGCGACGGTGATGAGCGGACGCCTCAACTTGTATGCCATGGCTTCGACAAAGCGCGTCTTGCCGCAACCCGTTGGCCCTTTGAGCATCACCGGCAGCTTGGATTGAAATGCTGTCTCAAAAATCGAAGATTCGTCTTTGATGTTGACGTAATAAGGCTCTTTTTTGATGAGGTATTTTTCGACAGCTTCATTTTTTGCCGCCGCCGCAGACGATCCCTCAGATGTATTGGTCTTTGCCATGTCAGTAGATGATTCCTGAAATATGATTTTGATGTGCTAACATCGGCCTTTGCCGAACGAGCGGCAATCTTAGCATTCGTGACTTAACGTGCAAAGGTGTTGAATTTTATGATTGCAGTTGCCATGAGCGGAGGCGTAGACAGTTCTGCCGCCGCCGCCTTACTCAAATCGCAAGGCCACGAACTCGTAGGCTTTTCTATGCAGCTTTGGAACCAGCGCCGCATCAACGTGGGGCCAGACGGCGAACCTTTACCGAGTCGTTGCTGTTCGCTTGATGACCTTTATGACGCGCGCGTCGTCGCCCACAAGCTGGGCTTTCCGTTTTACGTCGTGAATATGGAAGACGATTTCGAGCGCGATGTCGTGCGTCCATTCGTCAGCAATTATCTCAATGGCCTGACGCCGAGTCCGTGCGTGCAATGCAACTCTTATCTCAAGTTCGACAAGCTGGTTGAACTCGCCAAGACCGCCGACGCGAACAAAGTGGCGACGGGACATTACGCCCGCGTGACATGGGACGATACGCGCGAACGCTGGCTGCTGTTGCGCGCCGTCAATCACGCGAAAGATCAGTCTTACTTTTTGTTTGAACTGACGCAGGAACAATTGAGTTACGCTTTCTTCCCATTGGGCGAAATGACCAAACAGGAAGTGCGCGACTTGGCCGAAGCCGCCGGACTGCCTACGGCACAAAAGCCTGAGAGTCAGGAGATTTGTTTTGTCCCCGATGGTAATTACGCGCAATTCATCGAACGCTATCTGGATGAAGACAAGCAGGGACGCAAAGCCTTGCCGGTGCTGAATAATTACCAACCGACGGCGCTCGATGCGACCAAACTCGCGCCGGGCGAAATCGTCAACACGGCAGGTGAAGTGATTGGTCAGCATAACGGCATTCATCGTTACACGGTCGGGCAACGCAAAGGCCTCGGCATCTCTGCGCCTGAACCGATTTACGTCGTTGAGGTAGACGCCAAACAAAACCGCGTCGTCGTCGGCAGTTTCAACGACCTGCTCAAAAGCACGATGACCATCAATCGCGTCAACTGGATTCCCTTTGACAGCTTGCGCGAACCGCTGCACGTCAGCGTCAAAATTCGCTCGCGCGCCGAAGAAGCAGGTGCGACATTGAGTGCGCAAGCCGACGGCAGCGTGCTGGTCACCTTCGACGAACCGCAACGCGCCGTCACGCCGGGGCAGGCGGCAGTGTTTTATGACGGCGACATCGTAGTCGGCGGCGGCTGGATTGTTTGAATCAAGGGAGAAATTTATGGAAGCAGTACGTGTTGAAACATTCGTGCAAGCAAACGGCACAGTCACAATAGACAACCTGCCGTTCTCAACTGGGGAAAAGGTTGAAATCATCGTGTTGGCGAATACTTCAGTAAAAACAGCGGAAGCGCAGATGCATCCCTTTAAAGGATCACCCGCTGTTTATTTGCAAGACCCTTTTGAACCTGCTTGCCCCGCAGAAGATTGGGAAGTATTACGATGATCGTACTTGACACTCACATCTGGGTTTGGTGGACACAAGATGATCCGCTGCTGCCGTCTGCTTACAAACAACACATAAATGCCAATCTAACCGGCGGGCTCGGCGTCAGCATTATTTCCTGCTGGGAAATTGCCTTACTTGATGCCTATGGAAAAATCGCTTTGCCTGCGCCGATTGAATCCTGGCTGAACACATCTCTGAACGCACAGCACGTTCACTTGCTTGATCTTTCACCCAAAATTGTCGTTGAAGCCAACCACTTGCCCGGTAATTTTCATCGTGACCCGGCTGACAGGCTGATTGTTGCAACCGCCAGAGTTTATGGCTATCCGCTTGCCACAGTGGATGGCAAGATTCGCAACTATCCCCACGTCCAACTCGCTCCCTAGAAAAGTGCGTTGAGACGCTTCATTTTGCGCAGAGGCTTGGCGATTGGTTGAGCCACAGCCTATCATCGCTGCGTCGCACGGCTGGAGAAGTTCACGCAAACAAGGAACCCGTTATGAAAATGTCGCTGATTCGTTTGGGCGTTATGTTGTGCTGGTTGAGTGTTGCCGTTGCCGCTCAACAACGTCCGCTCATCACCGAAGACGTAGATACCGTGAAGCCTGGCGCGATGCGCGTAGATTTCGGTTTTGATTTCGTCCAAAACCGCGAATTTGGCCTGTCGGGTTTGCAAGGCGACCTCACGCGCGTAGGCGTCGTCTCGCTGACCTTCGGCCTGTCGCCCAACGTAGAGTTCGAGATCGGCGGCGTCATGCAAAATTATCTGAGCGTCAATCGGCAGGCGCGTCCGGCGCCGATTCCGTTGCGGCTGAGTACGGGCACAAACTCTACGCACGACACGGGCGACTTTTATCTGGCGACGAAATTCAAGTTGCGCAAGGAATCGAAACGCGCACCTGCGTTCGGCTTTCGCTTCGGCGCTGAGATGCCGAACTCCGATCAGGAACGCGGCATCAGCGTCAATCAAACCAATTTCTTTGCGACCGTGCTGACGGGCAAGCATTTCGGCAAGAAGCTGTATGTTTACGGCAATCTCGGCTTAGGCATTCTGACCGCGCCGCTTGATCGCTTCACGCAAAACGATGTGCTGCTTTACGGACTCGCAGCGACTTACGGCGTCAACGAAAACCTCACCCTCGTCGGCGAAGTCAATGGTCGCCGCAGCACACGCAGCATCGTTCCGCGCGGCACCGAGTCAGACGGCGCTGCGCGTTTCGGCGCACGCATCAAGGCAGGCGGCTTGCTGTGGGACATCGCAGGCATGCGCGGCTTGCACAACCTCAGCGAACGCAGCGGCGTGACGTTCGGTATCACCTATCAGGCGGATGTGTTTTCTCCGATTAACAAGTGAGGAAGTTTATGCTTGAACAAGTTTATGAAGGCACTTGGGAAGATTTAGCAGCGCACGCCGATGAATTCGAAGGCAAGCAGTTGCGGCTGACGGTGGTTGAAGATACGCCGCCAGCGCCACAGCCGAATTACGCAATGCTGGAAGTGTTGCGCCAAACGGAAGCGTTGCAACGAGAGATGCGTTTTACCAACGGCTCAGACACACAGCGATTACTACGCGAAGCCCGCGCTGGCGGCATGTACGGCTATGAACCAACCGAGCAAGTGTAATGCGCACGAATTTCCCGGCAGATTTCATGAAGGTAACGATATGCTTGAACAGATTTATGAAGGCACTTGGCAAGATATAGTCGCGCACGCTGATGAATTTGAAGGTAAGCAGTTGCGGGTGACCGTCGTTGAAACCTCGCCGCTGCCGCCATCTTCGTTGATTCAAGCGCGACTGGAAGTACTGCGCCAAATTGAAGAGTTACAGCGCGACATGCCAATGACAGACGGTTCCGATACGCAGCGCCGCTTGCGAGAGGCGCGTGCAGGAGCGATGTGGGGTTATGAACCAATCGAGTAATGCGGCCCAAACTAAGGGCGCGGTAGTAATGGATGCGAATGTCTTGATCGCACTATGCGCCCGTGAACAAGATAAATTCAGTAAGGCCAAGACGACGTTCGACAACTACCTATTGCAAGGCTGGCAGTATTACGCGCCCGCCGTGCTGCTGGCTGAAACGCTTTATATTCTCTGCGGCAAGCTGCAACACGGCGAACTGACCCCAGCCGGTCACGCGCAAGCTATTCAGCTTTTGCAACAATACTTGTCGTTGATTACCCCACCGCCCAATGGAGATTTTTCTTTAGCCGCCCGCGCCGAAGCCATCCGAGAGAGTTATGGTTGCAGCCGTTCAGCGGACGGGATTTACATCGCACTCGCTGAACAGTTGGCGCAACAGGGCGCAACTGAGCTTCTGACCTTCGATCAGGGAATCGTGAATCAAGCAGCTCGCAACGCGCCGACTGTGAAAGTTAATTTGTTGATTTCCTGAAATCGGCAATCCGTGCTGGCGCGACGAAACGCAGGGTAGTTATTTTCTGGTCTTCAACGCGATTCTGCATTTCGACGATTTGAATGCGGGACGCAAGTTGGCGGAGAAATAAAGGATTTCATGCCGGAATTAGTTTGGAATCAGTATGACTTGATTGAATGTCTTGCGGTGTTGCCTGAGATTGATGAATACGAAACAGGACATCACTTTACCGTGTGGCGTGAGGATTTACGTCTACTGCTTTCGGTCTATCCGTACAGCGCCGATATTTCGCTTTCGCTTTTTCGCGGCGAATCGCAAGAATCTCTTTTTACTATCCGAATGATTGATTGTCCGGGTGCAAGGCTTGTCAGAAATCCCAAGGGGAGTAATTGCATCGAATTTGCGACAGCTAAAGTTTTTGGCCGCAGGTACGATGGCGAGTCGCCAATGCCAATGGGCTTACAGTTGACGGTTGATCCTGATTTCAAAATCGAACTCTTCCCGTAACGATGTGAGGCGGCGCTTTTATTTGGCCGATCTACCTGCGACATAACCAAGCAAGGTGCTAACAATGATGGTGAGCAAGATGAACACGAGCTTTCCTTCGTCACTGGCAAGGTCTTTACTGACAACTATCCAAGCACAAAACAACACAACAGACAGTATAAGCACACTGACAAAACCCAATAGGGTAAGTTCTCTTTTGTACCGTCTTTTGACTGCCGCCTCTTTTTCTAAAACGGTTGTAGCGGACATATCGGCAAAAGCTCCTTTTATTCGGGTAAGGCCTGAAAAACGAACACGCGAATTCTATGTACCGACGTACTTTTCTTAAACATGCAAAATCAGCAGGCTTAGGCTTGGCGTTAGCATTGCGTAAGCCTGCGTTCACCATCGTCACGAGCCAAGCCGCGCGTCCACAGCTTCCTTTCGGCGTACAAAGCGGCGACGTAACCGCCAACCGCGCCATCGTGTGGAGCCGCACTGATCGTCCGTCGCGGATGATCGTCGAATACGCCACGACGGAATCGTTCGCCAACGCGCAACGCATCGCAAGCCCCGCCGCGTTAGAGCCGACTGATTTCACGGCGCGCATAGACCTCTCGAACCTGCCTGCAGGGCAGCGCATTTTTTATCGCGTGCAGTTTCAAAGCCTCGCCGATCTTAAAGCCATGAGTGAACCCGTTATCGGCAGTTTCAAAACGCCCCCCGCAATCGTAGGCAACGACAAGCGCGACGTAAGTTTTGTCTGGGGCGGCGACGTATGCGGCCAGGGCTGGGGTATCAATCCAGACTTTGGCGGGATGAAAATTTATGAAGCGATGCGGCGCGTACAGCCTGATTTTTTTATTCATTCGGGCGATACGATTTACGCTGACAATCCCGTCGTGGCCGAAGTGAAATTGGATGACGGTACGATCTGGAAAAACCTGACGACGCCTGAGAAATCGAAAGTCGCCGAAACCCTCGATGAGTTTCGCGGCGCGCATCGTTACAACCTGATGGATGAAGGCTTTCGGCGCTTCAACGCCGCCGTGCCGATGCTCGCGCAATGGGACGATCACGAAGTCCGCAACAACTGGTTTCCCACACAGAT
>JANNUY010000063.1:0-4490 GCA_031414155.1 Acidobacteriota bacterium | reverse complement strand
GCCTGAATCCAATAGGTAAATGTGTTTCGAGTACGTTTATGTCTTGCGCCAGTCTGGTCGCGGCATCTCGTGCGATCTGATTGCGCTTTTGAGCCGGTACAATCTCTGCACCGTAAAGCACGACTTTCAAAACCTTGCGATACGAAGCGCCTCGCGCGGCTGCATTGCTTTGATGCCAAGCCGCCTCGGCTCCGCGTTGGTCTTTGCCGCATAACAACCACGCTTCCATCGCGGGAATCGCGATGCCTACTGCGATTTTGAGCGGCATACGATTTTGTACAGACTTTAGGGTTGCCGCTGTTTGTCTCACTATCAATTGCAAGGTGCAGAATCTGCATTGTGAGTCGGATTGGCCTGCGTTTTCATGTTCGCGTTTGTGCAACGGCGTATTATCTGAATCAGTCACCACGATTAGCCCCTCAGCCTCAGGGTTATTGTAGTGCAGCGCCTTGATTACGATGGGCAAGGTCTTTTTCAATCCATCCCAGCCGCGCGGTCCGAGTGGGAATTGCACAGGTGACGTAGTTTTTCCCAGTACGCTTTCAATCAAGATGCGTACTGCCAACTCATCTCGGTAATCTTCACTGAAGACGGCGACGTTCATGCGTAAGCCGGAACGCCTCCTAAAATGCCAGTGTACCAAACCTCTCCTAGTTGAGAGTCGCGCAGAATTTCTTCAATGTTCGGTTGCGTAGATAGCTGCTCAAAGCTCGCTCCGTCACTGGTTTTATTGGCAAGCACTACTTGCTCAGGATGATCGCGGAACAAGTCGAGCAAGTAGGGCGAATGCGTGGTCGCAATGACCTGCACCGGCTCGCGGTCTTCGCCGAAGTTTTCAGGGTAACTCAAGCGATAAAGCGCCTCTTGCACATTTCTAAGCAAGCGTGGATGAATACCACGGTCAGGTTCTTCAAGGCAGATGACGTTGGGAGGATCAGCCAAGTATGCCAGCGTCATTAATGTCAGTGCTGATAGGGTGCCATCAGAAAGTGCAGTAGCAGGAACGGCACTTTTTTCTTTGGCAAGACGTAGTAAGAAAGTGCGGTTTCCGTTCTCGAGGGTATCGAACAAGATTTGGTCAAATTCTTTGAACCATTCGACAAGGGCGACGTTGAGCGCGGCAAAACGCTCTGGATGTTTGTCTCTTAATTGGTCAAGCATCACCACCAATCCACCGCCTTCTTCACTAAGTGATGGCCGATTCGTCAGCACTCCACTTGCCGCGATAACTTTTGGGTTGAGGGAAAAGAGGCGTACGCCTTCCACCTCTTTCTTTTCGTAATGTGATTCTTGATCGACCCAGTTAAGTTTACGACTATTTTGCTTGTGCTGAATCCCCGGAAAATCCCAAGCCACTCGCCAATGTCCAGGGGACGTAATCACGTTGCCACGGTTACCACTAATCTCTGCAACTATTGAGACAGTCTCTCCTTCAGCATTAACGCTAACCACTTCATCGTACTTAAGTGAGTTGTGATTCTTGAGTAAAGTCAGTCCTTTTAGCGCCGTAGATTTTCCACTCCCATTCGGCCCCACAATGAGTGTGCATCGCTCTAGCGGCAGAACCGCATTCCGCAACGATCTGAAGTTTTTGAATTCAACCGAAGTAATCATAGCTGCCTCTTTATCTGTGTTAATAACGACCGGAGTATACCCGTTAGCCCTGAACTGGCAAAGATTGGGTTCAATTGTTAGGATGCGAATGAATGACTATTCAGTCTTCACTTATACCGCTATAACCAATCATCGAAGGAGCAAACCCCTGTGGCAACAGCACCAATGCAAGCTGAGAAATATATTGCGCAACCGTTGAGCGTATTGAATGACGAAGAACAGATGTTCGCCAAAAGCGTCCGCGAATTTGCCGAAGCCGAAGTCAAACCTTACGTGCGCGAAATGGATGAGCAGCAAAAGCTCAAGCCTGAAATTCTGAAAAAGTGTTTTGAACTCGGCGTGATGGGCATCGAACCGGGCGACGAGTTTGGCGGATCGGGTGGTACGTTTTTTATGGCCTGCCTCGCCATCGAAGAACTCGCGCGCGTAGACCCCAGCCTCAGCGTGTGCGTAGACGTGAACAATACGCTGGTCATCAATGCGTTTATGAATTACGCCAGCGAGGCGGTGCGCAAAAAGTACTTGCCGCGTTTGTGCGCCGACACGGTTGGCGCTTATTGCCTGAGCGAAGCCGGTTCTGGCTCTGATGCTTTCGCGTTGCAGACGCGCGCCGAAGACAAAGGCGATCACTGGTCGCTCAACGGACGCAAGATGTGGATCACCAACGGCAACGAAGCCGACATCTTCATCGTGTTTGCGAGCATTGATTTGAGCAAAGGATACAAAGGCATCACGGCGTTTGTGGTCGAGCGCGGCTTCGCCGGATTCACCGTCGGCAAGAAAGAAGACAAGCTGGGCATTCGCGCGTCGTCCACTTGTGAGTTGCTGTTTGATAATTGCTTAGTGCCGAAAGACAACGTGATTGGCGAGGTCGGGAAGGGTTACAAAATCGCTATCGAAACGTTGAACGAAGGTCGCATCGGCATCGGCGCGCAAATGGTCGGCTTGGCGCAAGGCGCTTATGAAGCCGCACTGGCTTACACCAAAGAGCGCAAGCAATTCGGTCAGCGCATCGCGGACTTTCAAGGCGTGCAGTTTCAACTCGCCGAAATGGCCGTCAAGCTCGAAGCTGCGCGCTTGATGGTTTACAACGCGGCGCGACTCAAAGACGCCAAGCTGCCCTTCATCAAACAGGCCGCGATGGCGAAATTGTTTTCGTCAGAAGTCGCCGAAGAAATCGCTTCGCTCGCGGTGAATTTGTTTGGCGGGTATGGATACGTCAAAGACTATCCGGTCGAGAAATTCTATCGCGATTGCAAGATCGGCCAGATTTATGAAGGCACGTCGAATATGCAAAAACAGACGATTGCCAAGATGCTGATTGCGGACTGACACCGAACACGCGACAAATTTCAGGTGAGAGACGATGTCGCACGGCGGTGGCCGCAGTGATGTGGCGATAGATTTTGCTCACTCTGCGCGGCTTCGTCGCAGTGAACTGGCAATTGTCTTTGCTTATTCTGCGCGGCTCTGCCGCAGTGATGTGGGAAAAGGCTGTGCCTTTTCCGAAGGGGTCGAAAATGTTTTCGGGCTATGCCCGCAATGTCAGTCAACTCGCAACGCGATGAAGTTACGCGAACACTGAATGCCGTCCACCCTCAATGACGGCGCGGGCGTAGCCCGATGAATAGTTGCGCCTTCGGAAAAGGCATAGCCTTTTCCCACATCACTGCGGCACAGCCGCCCGAAAGCATGGCGATGAGCTATTCGTAGCCGCTACACCTATTGTCCAAGTCGCAACTCGCCCAACTGGTTCGCTGCGCGCGTGGTTCTCCAATAACAGCGACAAATGCCCAACACCCATTGAAATAACATTAACCTGAAACTATATTCCTCGCGCCCCAAGTCACTCCTCGTAGCGTTTTCAATCAGCAACTTTCACATAGAGCCACGCATGAATCACAAACCACAATCGCGTAAAGAGGCGCGCGAACGCCGCCGCAAAGAGAATTTTGTCGGACGCGGCGAGCAACTCAGGAAGTTTGAGGAAAACCTGTTGGCCGACGACCCGCTCTTGATTCTCTCGGTAACGGGCGAAGGCGGCGTCGGCAAAAGCACTTTGCTCAAGCAATTCGAAAATCTCGCCCACAAGCGCAACGCCATCGTCATCACTTGCGATGACGAATACACCTCGCCCGCCGCCGTGATGGGGCGCGTAGCCGAAGAGCTAGCCAAAGCCAAATTCGCGCACAGCCCTTTCGACGAGCGGTTCAAGGAATATCGCAAATTGCGGCAAGAGGTCGAAGGCGACCCGAAAGCTCCGCGCGGCGTTATTGATCTGATTGCGCGCGGCGTGTCGGACGCTGCCATCAAATCGGCGCGGCGCGTGCCGGGCGCTTCGCCGTTTCTGGAACACGTGGACGAAAAAGCGGCGGGCGAAACGCTGTCGCAATTTGCTCATTACGCGATTGATCGCTGGGGCAACAAAGACGAAGTCCGTTTGCTGCGCGAGCCTGAACGTATTCTCACTCCGCTCTGGCTGGAACTGATGGCGAAGGCTACGGCCTCACGCCGTGTGCTGTTGCTCTTCGATGTTTTCGAGCGCACCAGCGCGTCGTTGGCTCCGTGGTTGCTGGCGCTTTGCGGTTTTGATGACTATGGCGATTTCAACACGAATCTCAGCTTCGTCATCGCCGGGCGCGAGCCGCTGGAACAGCACTGGACGGAATTGGCGGGCGACATCTGTCACATGCCGCTCGAACCGTTCACGCCGGAAGAGACGCGCGCCTATCTGCTCACCCGCGAGATCACCGACGACCAACTGGTCGCGCAAATTCACGAAGACACGGGCGGCTTGCCGGTGTTGGTCGAATTGCTGGCGGCCACCAATCCGCAACCTGGCGTGCCACTGCCCGATGTCAGCAAAGATGCGGTCG
>JANNUY010000062.1:0-2297 GCA_031414155.1 Acidobacteriota bacterium | reverse complement strand
TCATGCCCACGTCGGCTGACTTGCCGCCGATTCGCGTTTACTTTGAAGAACTGCCTTATGCCTACGGCCCGTCCGGCGCGAAAGGCATTGGCGAACTGCCGATGGATGGCCCTGCGCCTGCGATTTTGAATGCGATTGAAGATGCGACGGGCGTGAGCTTTAATCACATTCCATTGATGCCTGAAGACGTTATGCATGGCCTGGGAGGGAAGCATGGCTAAGACGACGATTAGCTTAACCGTCAATGGCAGCGAACATTCGGTGCAAACTTTTCCGATGGCGCGCTTGCTTGACGTGTTGCGCGAAGACTTGCGTCTGACCGGAACCAAAGAAGGTTGCGGCGAAGGCGAGTGCGGCGCGTGTTCGGTGATGATGGACGGCGCGCTGGTCAACAGTTGCCTCGTACCGGCGGCGCAAGCGATGAATGCGAACGTCACAACGATTGAAGGCGTCGCCACGGGCGAGCAGTTGCACGCCGTGCAGCAAGCCTTCATCGAATGCGGCGGCGCGCAATGCGGCATCTGCACGCCGGGCATGGTGTTAGCGGCAGTGACGTTGCTTGAACAAAATCCGCAACCGACACTTGATGAGGTTCGCAATGGCTTGGCGGGGAACCTGTGTCGCTGCACGGGCTACATGAAAATTTTCGAGTCAGTCGTGCGGGCTTGTCAGAGATAGCCAAGCTTAGAATTCAACACAAAGTGGCAAAGAGACAAAGTAGAACATATCTGTTGAGAAGTCTTTGACCCTTTGTGTTGAAGATGAATTGAAACCTTATGCGCGCTTATCTTCCCAACTATGAAATGGTGACTCCGGCAACGTTGAGCGAAGCCTTGCAATTGCTCGCCGCAGCGCCCGGCGTATGGCAGCCCTTCGCGGGTGGAACCGATCTGATGGTCTTGCTCGAAGCGGGCAAGCTCAATCACAAACAGTTCGTCAGCCTATGTCACTTGCCCGAATTGCGCGGCATTGCTGTTACAAACGAACACGTCACGCTCGGTGCGTTGACGACTTATACGCAATTGCAAGGGCACGACGTATTGCAAACTGAATTCCCGCTGCTCTGCCAAGCCGCCCACTGGACGGGCAGCGTAGCCATTCAAAATCGCGGCACGTTGGGCGGCAACATCGCTAACGCTTCACCGGCGGCGGATTCGCTGCCCGCGTTGTTGATTTATGAAGCCGAACTTGAATTGGTTTCAGCCAGCGCCGCGCGTTGGATTCGCTATCAAGATTTTCATACGGGCTACAAAACGACGGTGATGCGGCGCGATGAATTGATTCGCGCGATGCGCTTGCCGCGCGCTACGGCAGGCTGGATTCAACATTCGCGCAAGGTCGGTACGCGCAAGGCGCAGGCCATCTCGAAAGTTTGTTTTGCCGGAATGGCCTTGCTTGAAGCCGATGCGATCAAAGAGATTCGTTTAGCTTACGGCAGCGTAGCGCCCGTGCCGTTGCGCGCTGCGCAAACCGAGGCAATCTTGCGTGGGCGCGGGTTGGATGCGGCGGCGATCCCAGCGGCAATTATCGACGCGCGAGCAGCGTTGCTGGCTGAATTGCAACCGATTGATGACGTACGTTCGACGGCGGTGTATCGCGCGCAAGTCGCGGCGAATTTGTTGGAAGAGTTTTTGCGCAACCTTGCCTGAGGCTTTTAGGAACTGCATGAAACATCTCGTACTCACGTTACTCACACTGACTCTCACCATAACGGCATACGCCAAACCCAAACCTGTCTGGATAGACACTGATCCTTCCGTCGTAGGCGGCGGCAAAGAAGTGGACGATGGGTTTGCGTTGATACAGGCCTTTCATTCGCGCGAACTCGCCATTCGCGGCGTCAGCGTAGTTTTCGGCAACGCGCCGTTCAACATTGCGTGGCCGAACGGGCAGGAGATCGTGCGGCGCTTCGGCCCGTCGGGTTTGAAGATTTACGCGGGCGCTGATGCTGCCGATAAACTTGGCGTAGAAACCGACGCCTCGCGCTCGCTCGCCAACGCCTTAAAGAAAGAGCGCCTCATCATCATCGCGCTCGGCCCCATCACCAATATCGCCACCGTCATCAAGAACCATCCCGAATTGCACAAACAGATCATCGAAATAATCGCCGTTGCCGGACGCCGTGCGGGGCAACGGTTCATAGCGCGTGCCGATCAGCCGCGCGGGTTTCGTGATTTCAATTTTGAACTCGATGCGCCGGGCTTTCAGGTCTTGCTTGATTCCAAAGTGCCGCTCACCCTCGCGCCGTGGGAAGTTTCTTCGCACGTATGGCTCAAGGCCGAAGACATCGAACGTTT
>JANNUY010000061.1:0-3310 GCA_031414155.1 Acidobacteriota bacterium | reverse complement strand
CATGACCTGGCGGGGCCGCTTTTGGGCATCAAGGGCGGTTACGAATTGCTGGCGAACGAAGCTCTCACGCCGCAAGGCCGCAAGTTTCTTGAGATCGGCAAACGCCAAGCCGAAAAGCAGGAAAAACTCATCCGCGAAATTCTCGACGCTTTTGCCGCCGAAGTCGCCACGCTTGACTCGTTCACCATTGACCCGACGCAAGCGCCCTCGGTCGCGCAATCGCTGCGTGATGTGGCCGATGCCGTGCAACCCGCTTTCGTACTCAATCACATCAAGCTCGAAGTCGCACCCGCCGATCCCGCACTCAATTGGCAAGTCGTAGGCGAGCGCTCGCGGCTTGATCGCGTGATTTCCAACCTGATCGAAAACGCGCTGCGCCACAGCCCGCCCGACACAACGGTCACCGTGGCTTGTCACGAAGCCGACCGTGACCAATTGCTCGTCACCATTGATGACGAGGGCCCCGGCGTACCGCCTGAAATTCACGACCAACTGTTTCAGAAATTCTCACAAGGCAAGAAAGGCAAAGGCAAAATCGGCCTCGGTCTCTATTTTTGCCGCATCACCATCGAACACTGGGGCGGTTCCATCGGCCACGAACCCCGCCCGGAACGGGGTTCGCGCTTCTGGTTCAAACTGCCGCGCCCACAAGTGAAGTTACCGGCTTAGCAATGTTCGTTCCAAAAAGCTGCCGTGCTATGCTGCGGTTGAGAGAAGGTAAGGCCATGCTTTAGGTTGACGTCGCACAAGCGCAGGAAAGTTGCCGCAATTAATCGAAGCAGTGATGCAAGGCGAAGAAGTCCTAATTACCCAAACGGAGTCCCGTAGCCAAACTAATTGCCTACCACGAGAGTGAGTCGTAACCAAAAAACGCAATGGGCTTAACGTTACCCATTGAGGTAAACACTAAGCCCACTGCCAGAGAAAACACGTTCCTAAAATGAGATCGTTAGAAAGCGAATTCCATATTGCCCCTTACATTCACAGGCTTGCCGTCTTTGATTGCAGGGGAAAAGCGGTTTTGCCTAGCAGCTTTAATCGCAGCCTCGGTCAATCCATAAGGCAATCCGTGAACGATATTTTCGACTACAACTTCTCCTGAGGTAGTAAAGACAACGCCTAAGGTCACGCTTCCGGTAATGCCTTTTTTATGCGCTTCTTCGGTTTTTTCGGCCTTAATGGGGGCTTTGACCGGCATCGGTTTTTTTATGGTTTGGTCTTTCAAATCATAAACAGGCTCTTCAATCTTTCCCGTCGGCAACGTAATCGCCATTTGATTATCGTGCGGCACTTCGCGGTGATGCTCAGCGATCAAATTCTTCCCGAAATCGCCATTAAAATCACGCCAGGAACTATGGATGTGGTTGCCGTCGTTTTGGGTTTCGTCGAACTCGATCAAAAACGTAGCCCCTTGCACGCGGTAATAGTTCAAGTCGCCTTTGTTAATGCCGCCCGCCCACGCGAAAGTCACGTTGTTCCAACCCGCTTTGTTTAATTTGTCGCGGCGCTGTTTGGCTTCTTCGTCAGACATGCGGTGCAGGTATTCGTCTACGATTGCCACCAACATTGCTTGCTGTGGTTTGGTCAACGCGCTGTATGCAATGCCAGCGGGCGTGAGCGTCTGAGCCGCGCCCTTTTCGGGCATGTTCAAAATATCGGCGGGCGCTTTGGCGTCATAAATCGCCGTGGCGCGTTGCTTCTCATCCAGTGCCGTAATCAGTGCGCGGCCTTTGTCTTCTTCGTTGCCCAGCGCGCGGAAGCCCTTACGGTCGCCTTGCCTGACCTCAGCCGGATTGGAACCGAAAAAGAGCGGGGTATTGCCAATCAATTCGCCTTTGACGACGGTGAAATTCAACGATTGGTGATGGCCTTCCCAACGCCAGCCCCAATGATCTTTGGCTCCGGGCGTGCCGAAAATCGTTAGGTAATATAACGTCTCATCACGCGGGAAGCGGCGGTTGGGGCCTTCCATTTCGCGCAAGACGGGTTCGAGGCTGGTGATGTCGAGTGACTTTTTGAGGCCATAGGCACTGACGCCCGTCGCCAGCAATTCATAAGCGAGCTTGCGTTGGGCGTCGGTCATTTCTTTGAGCGGCAAGCCCTGCCGGTCGCGCGGAATGAAATGCCAGTCAGCACGGTTGGCGTCATCAAAGCCTTTGGTTGCTTTGCCTTTTTGTTCGGCATTCAGCGCCGCGATGAATTTATTCGCCGCCGCTGACATCGCGGCTTGCGTACGTGATTTGGCGTAAGACTGCCAGCCGAAATAGGCGACAAACGAAAGAGCAACGAACCATACGCCAACAAGCGCGGTTTTTTTGGCATTTTTTTTGAACGAAGGGCGAATCATAAGCAGCAAGCTCCAATGGGTTGAAGGGTGAAAAACAAGTCAGGAAAAACGTTTGGTGAATGCGCGCAATGTATGCCGAGGCCGTTACGCAGTCAATTCTGTGATCGCTTTCGCAATTGTGAACGCATTCGCCGCCAACGCCGTTTGCGCTTGTTCGATTGAAACGTTGGCTTTGTTCATCACGATGGCGACGCGCAAATCCCAATTCGCTGTTTCAAGCAACGCTGTCGCGGCTGCTTCATCAACGCCGCATTCATTCATCACCAGTCCCGTGGCGCGTTGCCGCAACTTGATGTTACTGGTTTTGAGATTCGTCATGCGATTGCCCGTCACGTAACCCAATCGCACCATCGTCATCGTCGAAAGCATGTTGCATACCAGTTTTTGCGCCGTGCCCGATTTCAAGCGCGTCGAACCCGCGATGACTTCGGGGCCGACGATGACTTCGATAGGAATCGTCACGGCGGCGGCAAGCGCGGTGTTGGCATTGCACGTAATGCACGCCGTCAACGCACCAATGCCGCGCGCGTATTCGACCGCGCCAATCGTATAAGGCGTACGCCCGCTGGCCGCGATGCCTACGACCACGTCATTGGCAGTCAGGTTGCGCGCCTGCAAATCCATAGCGCCCGCCGCCTTGTCGTCTTCCGAAGCCTCGACCGCTTGGTAACAAGCCTCATAGCCGCCCGCGATCAAGCCTTGTACGAGTTCGGGCGATACGCCAAACGTGGGCGGACATTCCGCCGCATCCAAAACGCCCAGCCGTCCGCTCGTACCGGTGCCGACGTAAATCAATCGTCCGCCGCGCGCCAGACGTTCGGCGATGCCGTCTACGGCTTGCGCAATGGCGGGCAGCACGCGTTCGACGGCTTCGGCTACCTCGCGGTCTTCGGCATTCATCACGCGCAGGGCTTCGAGCGTAGGCAGTTGGTCAATGTTTGCAGTGTTGGGATTGAGTTGTTC
>JANNUY010000060.1:0-14257 GCA_031414155.1 Acidobacteriota bacterium | reverse complement strand
CGTTTATTCCGTTATTTCCGTTTGTTCCGTATTCTCTCTTATGCCTCTGCCAACAGGCTTAATTGCACAACTCGAACAACCCCGCCGCGCCTTGTCCGCCGCCAATGCACATCGTGACGACGCCGAGTTTCGCGCCGCTCTTGCGCATCTGATTCGCCAGCGTACCCACCATCCGCGAACCCGTCATGCCAAACGGATGTCCAATCGCAATCGAACCGCCGTTGACGTTGAGTTTGTCCTGCGAAATGCCGAGGAAGTCGCGCGAATACAAGACCTGCACCGCGAAGGCTTCGTTGAGTTCCCACATGTCAATGTCATTCACCGTGAGGCCGTGGCGCTTGAGCAATTTCGGTACGGCATAAATCGGGCCGATGCCCATCTCGTCGGGTTCGCAACCAGAAACGGCAAAACCGCGAAAGATCAGCTTGGGTTTGATGCCCAACGCCTCGGCGCGTTCGCGCGACATCACGAGCGTCGCCGAAGCGCCATCTGACAATTGCGATGAATTGCCCGCCGTCACCGAACCTTGTCCGCTGTCTTTATCAAACACAGCTTTCAATCCCAGCAAGCCTTCCAATGTTGTATCAGCGCGATTGCATTCGTCGCGGTCACAAAGGTGTTCTTCGGTGCTGGCAATCTTGCCGGTCGCTTTGTCGAGCAAGCCGCGCGTAACTTGCATCGGCACGATCTCGTCGGCAAAAAAACCTTCGGACTGCGCGCGCGCCGTGCGTTGCTGACTCATCAGCGAATACTCATCTTGCGCCTGACGCGAGACGCCGTAACGTTTGGCGACGACTTCAGCCGTGTCGCCCATCACCATATAAACGCCGGGGTAATGTTCCTGAATCCACGGTTGCGGCTCGAAATCGCGCTTCATAAACGAAATGCTTTCGACGCCGCAGCCAATCGCGGCATCGGCGCCTTCACGAATCTGCGCCGCCGCCATCGCAATCGCCTGCAAGCCCGAAGAGCAAAAGCGATTGACCGTTGTGGCAGCGACATAAGGCGACAAGCCCGCCATCAACGCGCCGATACGGGCTACGTTTTGGCCTTGTTCGCCGCTGGGTTGCGCGCATCCGGCAATCACATCGTCAACTTCCGCCGCATCAAGTTGCGGCACGCGCGCCATCACATGCTTGATCGCGTGCGCCAGCAAATCAGCCGGTTTGGTCATGTTGAATGAACCGCGATAGGACTTGGCGAGCGGGGTACGCACGCTGTCTACGATAACTACGTCTCTCATTGGTTTCCTCTTTCTGGTTTGATCGGTATTTAGCTAACGGCGTTTTTACTCCGTATGGTAGAAAACTGCCCGTGCCGGTGGCTAACGTAGTTGATGTTTCCACCTCAGGGCAAGAGCGCCAAATGAGGCGACGGCTTACCGGCGCTTATCATGATGTATAACATTCAAGAAAATGTTTTCCCTACGAAGAGACACGAAGTTTTCACGAAGAGGAACAATTTTACGGTTAAAGCCTTCGTGTCTTCTTCGTGGGGCTTCGTGGGAGAAATTCTTATTCTGAAAGGCTATAGCTTGCCGATGCCAAATGAATCGGCTAGCCTCGCGGCTCCATATGAAACCCATTTCAATTCGACCTGTGCCTTTACGCATTGGCTTGCTGCTGGCGTTAGTCGTG
Organism: Acidobacteriota bacterium; assembly: GCA_031414155.1. Lineage (GTDB taxonomy): Bacteria > Acidobacteriota > Blastocatellia > RBC074 > RBC074 > JACPYM01. Next base: position 12,620 of record JANNUY010000060.1, on the reverse strand, counting down.
CTGTGCGGCTGGCTGGGGTGGAGCCTTGTTTACGCCGCGTTGGGCGACTCACTCGCCACGGCTTTGCAACGCGCGCCGAACCTCAACGCCACTGCCCGCCTGAAAATGGCTGACAACGCGGCGAGTTATGCGCCGCACGATCCGCTGGTGCGGTGGGAACGCGGCTCGACTTACCTTGCCGCCGCCAACGAAGAACAAAACAACGAATACGCGAAAACGGCTGTGAGTGAATTGCGCGCGGCGACGGTGTTGAGCGGGCAGGATGCACGCATCTGGCTCGCGCTGGGCAAGGCGTTGGCGCGCGCGGGCGAACCAGCCGAAGCCAAAGCTGCGCTCACGAAAGCTACGCAACTCGCGCCGCATCATTTCGAACCGCACTGGACGCTGGGCAATCAGTTGCTGCGCACGGGCGAACGCGAGGCCGCTTTCGCTGCGTTGCAAACCGCATTGCGTCAAAAACCTGACGCGCTGCCGTTGGTGTTTGAATACGCCTGGAGCTTTTATCAGGGCGATGCCGACGCGGTGATTCGCGCGTTGAATCCGCCGCCCACCTTGCGCGCAGCCTGTGCCGCACGATTGATCGCGCACAATCAAGTTGAGGCCGCGATGAAACTCTGGCAACAAAACGATACGCCCGCGACAGCCGCCGAAACCAAGCCCATTATCGAATCGTTGCAACGCATCGGACGCCAACGCGCGGCCTTCGATATTTGGCGCAAGGCTTTTGCCGAACCCGTCGCTGAGGCTGGCTCGGCGCTCGCCAACGGCGGCTTTGAACAGGCGATTGATCTGGGCAGCAGCGCGCCATTTCTGACGTGGCAAATCGCCGCGCCGACGGGCGTGACGGTCGGACTTGATCCGCAGGTTTTCTCAGCGGGCGCGTTGAGCTTGCGGCTGCGGTTCGATGTGAAAGAAAACGTGGCGCTCATCGTGGCGACGCAAACTGCGCCGGTGCAACCGCGCACTGCTTACCGTTTGCGCTGCATGATAAAAACTGAAGAACTGCAAAGCCTCAGCACGCCGTTCATTTCGATTCAGGATGCCGCCGATGACAAACGCTTGAGCATTACTACGCCTGCCATCAGCAGCGGCTCGGCGAACTGGACGGAATACAAAACTGATTTCGTGACGACGGCGGCGACCGAAGCGGTGACGGTGCGGCTGATGCGTATGCCTTGCGGCGAACCGCCCTGCCCACTGAAAGGGCGACTATGGTTCGACGAATTTCAACTCACGCAAAAAAGTGAAAAGTGAAAAGTGAAAAGTGAAAACTATTCAGTTGAAGACCTCACGCACAGTGCTTTAGGCAAAGCCATTTATGGCGGCTTGCTCGCGTTGTTGGTGTTGACGCCATTGCCTTATGGCACGGTTGAAACGTGGTCAATTACGTTGTGGCAGCTTTCCCTGCTCGCGCTGGCGTTGCTGTGGGGACTGGCAATGTTGCGCGATGGCGCCTTGGCTTGGCCGACGACGCCGCTCGTCTGGCCCTTGCTCGCGTGGCTGGGTTGGACGTGCATACAAGCCGCGACCGTTAGCGCAGACGTATTCGCCACGCGCTATGCCGCCGCCAAGCTGCTGACCTATCTGATTTTTTTCACGCTCTTTGCGGCTTATGTTTACGACGAAACGCGCCGCCGCACCGCCGTCAAAGTCATCATCGCGGTGTGCGCAGCCATCGCGTTGATCGGCATCGCGCAAAAATACACAGGCGCATGGCTGTGGCAGCGCGGCACGTTCGGACCATTCGTAAACCGTAATCATTACGCGGGCTTTTTGGTGATGGGCTTAGGCCTGGCGGGCGGCATGCTGATCGAACGCGGCACGAAAAATGAAACGCTGGCGCTCTATGCCGCCGCCGCCATCGTGATGATTGCCGGCGTAGGGCTTTCGGCTTCGCGCGGCGGCGTGCTGGCGCTCGCGGCGGAAGCGGTTTTTCTGATCGTCGTGACGCGCGTTGGCGGAGTGCGTGAAAAAGCCTCAGGCGCAGCCATCGCTTTGCGCACCATCGGCGTGTTGCTATTGGGCTTGGCCGCCATCGCAGGTTCGATCTGGTTGGTAGGCTCAGAAGGTTTGCGCGAGAATTTCGCGCGCATCGAACAAGACGCGCAAAGCAATGCGACGGCGTTGAATCCTTACGATCTGTTCAGCCGCCGCGACATTTGGCATGCGAGTTGGCAACTCTTTCAAAAGCATCCGCTCACGGGCGTAGGCCTCGGCGCGTTCCCAGCGGCTTATTCGCAATACGATCCGAGTTCCGGCGCGCAGCGCGTCGAACAAACGCATAACGATTACCTGCAAATTTTGACTGACAGCGGATTGATCGGCGGCGTATTGGCTTTGGCTTTTCTCGTATTATTATTTGTCAGCAGCTTCAAGTCGGCGCAAACGCGCGACCGTCATCACCGGGCGCTTACACTGGGCGCACTGGCGGGCTGTTTCGCCATCGTGGTTCACAGCTTCGTGGATTTCAATTTGCAAGTCACCGCCAACGCCCAACTGTTTTTGGCGCTGTGCGCATTGGCTACGGCAACGCGCCAATCAACCAACCGGACAAGTTAGCCACGGGAAACACGGGGGAAGAGGGCAAATCAACCGACGTTTGTTTTCCCTTCTTCCCTCGTGTTCCCCGTGGCTAATCAACTCAGCAATTCAGTCAGCAATTCGGCGGGAACACCGGAATCAGTAAGCTGCTATTCGTCGTCAGCGTCAGCGTATGCAACAAGTGGCCTTGACTGAACGCGGCGCTGCGCGTCGTCGCGTTCGGATTAAAATTGATTGCCGCGCCGACAATCGCGCCGTCGCTACTGCGTCCAAGTTTCAGCCAGCCGCTGCGTCCGGTGGGAATGAGTTGGCTGATGCGCGGCACGGTGCGGGGGAATGTGTCAGAAAGCACTTCGCGGTAAAGCCGCCGCGTCGTCGAAAACTCAAAACTATAAGCCTTTTCTGCATCGTCATAGAGCAAGCCGAAAAGCTGGCCGACCGTGCTGAGTCCGGTGGCGAGATTGCCGTCGAGCCGCGCAATAGCGAGCAGCGTACTGTTGCCATCCGCCGGACTGGGTATGTTGCTCAAAGCCAGCACGCGCGGCGCAGCGTTGTATTGCACGCCGTCGAATTTGATTTCGGCGACGCTGGTTTCGGTGTCGCAAGGCACGGGCGCTCCGCTCAGGGCGGCGAAAGCCATTGCATTGAGATTGGCTGCGTGACCGCTGGCGAGCTTCACGTATTCATCGCCGATCAAATAGTTGAAATTGATCGGGCAGCCGAGTTCAGTGTCGGTGGCAACGGCGATCATGTAACCCGTGATGCCGGGGTCTAGGTCAGAAGCCAGCAAGACCGCCGTTTGATTGGGCGTTAAACAAATAAAACCATCGGCCACAAAGGGCGAATCAGATTCCACAAAAAACAGGTGAATGGCGACCGTGCGCGACGGGTCAGTATTAGTCAAACTCAGCCGCGCGTTTTCGCGGCCCGGATTCGTCGGGTCAGAACTGTAAAGCGGATAAACCAACACTGAGCCGCCCTTTTGCCCGCTGGCTTCGCTGCGACTGGGGAAAGGCACGCCCGGCCCCGCCAGCGCGCAATTGGCAGCGCGGCATTCCTGCCAATTCAACGCGGCGTTGTTCGTGCCGTCGTTGTCTGAGTCGTAATTGAGCTTCGTCGTGACACATAGCGGCGCACCACCTGCGGCCTCGTCACGCACTTGCACGCGCCAACGCAAAGTGACGGTTTCGCCCACCGGAATCATGCCGTTCCATTGCAATTCGTTGTTGGCAATGGTGCAGGTTCCGTTGCCGATCACTTCGCAACTGCTAATTGCCAGCGCGAGTGCAGGCGAAAGCTGCACGACGTATTCAGCACCGGGATTGTCAGCTTGCACGCGCGTACCGATGTTGGTGAGGTTGGCTTCGACACTAAGAACCACGCCTGCGCCGTAACAGTCGAGCGCATCGTTGAGGCGCAGCGTCGAACTATTCGTATCGAAAATCGCTCCGCTGCCACAGGTGTTGAGCGCCGTCGCGCGATTGCGGGGCAACGGCACGCCCGTCGTGAAATTGAGATTGTTCGCGTTCGTATCGGCGCAACCTCCGCCCGCACGCAAAATCGAACGTTCGTTGCTGGGCGCAGGCGCGGGAGCCGTGCCTTCAAAACAATTCGCCGTCGAACCATAACCAACGAAATCAACCAACCCGCCGCCCGACGGACAATTCACGCCGTTCATTATCAGCGTGTTGTTGTTGAGCAATGCCACCTTGCCCGCCGTCGCCGCGAGCGCAAGCGTGCCCGTCAAATCGGGCGCAGGCAACGCCGCTCCGTTCGCGCCGCCTGAATCGAGTTGAATCAAACAGTATTGCCCCGGCTGAATCGTGCCGCTCAAATCAAATTTCGACCACGTGCCGCTCGTCGCTGCGGCGTATTGCAGCGACCAGTTCGCCAGATCAACCGGTTGATTGCTGCGGTTGAAAAGCTCTACGAAATCGTTGCGGAACGGCGCGCCGCTGTTGCCGCCTCCGCCATAAACCTGACTGATGACGACATCGCCGGGCACGAGCGGCGCGCGCACGGTAAGCGAAAGGTTCGTCGTGCTTTGACGGTTTTGCGCATCGCGGATGGTGAAAAGCAAGAGCTTCACGCCCGGCACGACCGCAGGCGTCACGGCGAAGCGCAACGAAAAGACATTGTCATTCGCCGTCACGTCGCCATTCATACCGTCATCAAAAAGCGATTGATTCGCTGCGCCGCCGATGCTGGTGAGATCGGTCGTCACGGTGAGCGAAGTGCTGGGCGGTACAGTTCCCGGCGTGACGACGACAGTGAGCAGCACGTCGTTGCCTGTCACGACCGGGTTAGGCGTAGCGGAAGCAGTACCGGTTGGCGGCGTGGAAGGGCTGCACGGCGCGACGGCTGTGGCCGTGTTGCGCGGGCTTGCAGCAGACGCGGCAAAATCCGTCGCGTTGTCGTCATTGTCAGTGCATCCATTGGCGGCGCGCTTGTCGGCATTGGTCGCGCTGGGCGCGGGCGCGCGGCCTGCGCCCTCAAAGCAATTCGCCGTCGTGCCGTAACCAATGAGATCAACGAGGCTCCCGCCCGACGGACAAGCTACGCTTAACAACGTGGTCGTATTCGCCAACGCTACCTTGCCCGCCGTCGCTGCCATCGCAATCGTCCCGGTTACATCGGCGGCGGGCAGCAACGTGCCATTCGTTCCACCTGAACCTTGCTGCACCAACAAGTATTGGCCTGGTTGCAAAGTACCGCTCAGGTCGGTCTTAGACCACGTTGAACTCGTCGCCGCTGCGTATTGCACCGACCACCCCGCTAATGAAACCGGCGCGTTGCCGCGATTAAACAATTCGATGAAATCATTGCGCCAAGTCGCGCCACTGTTGCCGCCTGCGCCGTAAATCTGACTGATGACGATGTTCGGCGAAGCGGTCTGGCTGATGGGCGGATGCATAATCCAATAACCCAGTGAGAGAGAAACGAAGACACAAAATACCCAACGGGCGACAAGCGGACGTTGCATGGCTACACCTCCGAAAAGTGCATTTGGCTGATCGTGCGTCTATTGGCAAAACGAATCGCACAACAGGCGCGTGACCGGTTGATTATGGTTTGACTGTCGAGGCGGCAAAATCTGACTGATGGGCAACGAAGAAAGAGCCGCGCAACAGCGGGCGGCCTGATGACCCAGCGCTAGGTTTACCTTCGATCAGGCGGGGCGGAGCTTATGAAGTCGCGCCTCAAAGTGTCAAGCCGTCCTCCTTTGCAAAGCTTTCTGGCATTGCAAAGCCTGCGGCATTGCACCAAAATCCGGCGCATCGTGATTCCCTGCCTGCTGACCGTAGCTCAATTTCTGGAGACAAACACATGTTCAACAAATTCATTCTCGCAAGCGGCCTGACATTAACGTTCGCGGCGTTCGTCTTCGCACAAACGCCTGCGGCACCACCGCAAGAAACCACCATGCCCAAGTTCGATTTGGGCGAATATCAGTTCGGCATCCTGCGACGCGGCGCGCAGTGGGAGCCAACCACCGATGCCAACAAAGACGCGCTCACCAAACTGCAAGCCGGGCATATGGCGAACATCCAGAAGATGGCCTCTGCTGGCAAACTGGTCGCCGCCGGGCCGATGGGCGATGACGGCGAGATACGCGGCATCTTCATTTGTCAGGCCGGTACTATTGAGGCTGCGCAAGCTCTGGCGACGGATGACCCAATGATTCAAGCCGGGCGTTTGAAGCTCGATTGGTACGTTTGGCAAGCACCCAAAGGCATCGGCGAAAAGATGCTGGCGGAATACAAAACCAATCCGGCGATGAAAATGACAATGACCAAATACTACCTCACACTGCTCATCCCCAATCCCCAAGATGACCCCAAAGCTGACGCGACCGCTGCGCAAAAACTGCTGCTGCCTCACCTATGGGACATTCGCCACAAGCTGGACAACAAGATTTACCTGTCCGCCGGGCCAATCGGCAACGGCAAAGAATTGCGCGGCCTGTTCATCATCAATGCCGCTTCACCCGAAGCTGCCCAAGAGATCGCACAAAGCGACCCGATGGTGAAAGCCGGATTGTTAAAAGCGGAAGTTCATACTTGGTGGGTAGCCAAAGAAGTGTGGCAATAACAAATTTCAAATTTGAAATTCATGCGTCTATCAAATGGCGGCACTATCCTCAGCGACCTTGCCATCGCGCAGCATTACCCGGCGATGCGCTAACCCCGCGAGTTGTTGGTCGTGCGTAACCAACAAAAGCGTCGTACCGCGTTCGCGGTTCAGATTGAGCAACAGATCGAAAATATGATTGCCGTTGCGCGAGTCGAGATTGCCAGTTGGTTCGTCCGCCAGCAGGATGGGCGGTTCGTTGGCGAAGGCGCGCGCAATGGCAATGCGTTGCTGTTCGCCGCCTGACAGTTGCGAGGGGTAATGATGCGCGCGGTCATGCAAGCCGACTTCATCCAGCAGGCTTTGCGCGCGTTGGGCGGCTGATTTGATTCCGGCGATTTCGAGCGGCACGAGAATGTTTTCATAAGCCGTCAGCGAAGGAATCAAATGAAACGATTGAAAGACGAAACCCAAATTGACGCCGCGAAATTCGGCGAGCTGGTCTTCAGTCATGCGCGTAAGGTTTTCGCCATTGATTGAAATCTCACCCGTCGTCGGCGCATCCAAGCCCGCGATCAAACCCAATAACGTAGACTTTCCGCTGCCCGACGCGCCAGTAATGGCGACGAATTCACCGCGCGGAATCGTTAAATCAAGCGGATGCAAAATCGTGAGTTGTTCGCTACCGCTAGTGACGGTTTTAGATACGTTCGTGAGTTGAATCATTTGTGGTGGTTAAGAGTTGAACAAGAGCAGCAAGGCCGCCAGCGCCAAACACGTACCGAAAGGCAGCGGCGTTTGCCTGCCTGAGCGACGGCTTATCATAAAAATCACGCCAATGACTGCGCCCAGAATCGAGCCGAACATCAGTGTGAAAAACGCTGTAATCCAGCCGAGAAAAGCGCCTACGCCCGCCATCATTTTTACGTCGCCGAGTCCCATGCCTTCGTGACGGCGAATCAGAAAATACATCGTGCGCAAAAACCATAACACGCCACCCGCGACCAGCGCGCCGAACGCGGCATCCTTCAACCCATCATAAGCACGCTTGAGCGTGAGGCTCGGCGTTTGGTAATCGAGCATCAGCCACGCCATCCATGCGAGCGCGAGCAAAATTCCAGCCGACACCGTCGCGACAATCACTTTGCGGCGTTGCCGCGCGCAGGCCGCCTCAACCGCCTGCCACGCTTCATCTTCACCTTCACCTTCTGCTAGTTGCACCGACTCGTTCGCCATTGCGTCATCAGTTACCGCTTCCGCTTCGACTTCCTCTTCGACAAAAAATCCCGCGAACAATTTATCGTCGAGCCAATCGAGCAACCACAAGCACGGAGCCGCCGCTGCCAGAATCAGTGCGCCGCGCCAGATGGCTTGCGAACGCAGGAAATCCATCGGCGGAGGCGCGAGAAAAATGTCTACGGTCAGGTTGGGCGAAAGCGGCGCGCCGCGCATTTTCAAAAACGCACTGGCTGCCAACGCCAGCAATAACAGCGGATAAGTCAGCACGTCAGGCAAAAGGAATTCCTCTGCGTCTATCACCGCCAGCGCAATCAGAAAGAGCGCGAAAACCATTTCGCACACGGTTTGCCACGAAGCTCCGTGACGCCACGCCAGCCCGGCCCATACGAGTGCGGTCGCCAATTCAACCAGCGGATAGCGCCAACTAATCGTTTCGGCGCAATGACGGCAACGTCCGCGCAATAACACATAACTCAACAGCGGCAGGTTATCGCGCCACGTGAGGGTGCGTTCGCACGCCGGACAATGCGAAGCCGGAACCACAATGTTTTGACCGAGCGGCAAACGATGAATGACGACATTGAGAAAGCTGCCAAAGGCGAGGCCGAAAATAAAAGCGAGTAAGGCGAAATAACTCGGCGGCAAGTCCGCGAGAAAAGAGAGCATAGATCCTCAAGATTACTGGAATGGCGGGATGCCTAATAAAACGTCGTGATTTTGGCACATGACCTGAACCTTTTGCCACAGAGTCACAGAGACAAAGAGAAATACAAAAGCAATGAGACTTATCATTGCGACTTTACCCACTCAACAACCGACATCGGATTACTCCTCAAAAAGCCCTCTGTGTCTCTGTGACTCTCTGGCAATTCCACTACAGCGTTTGGCGTAAGGCGCGACGAACCGTTAAAGTTCGCGCCTCATGTCGTTACGCATCCTCCAGGTTTGTTCTGCCGAAGGGTTCGGTGGTGGCGAACGCCACGTCGCCGACCTATCGCGTGCCATGCTCGAACGCGGGCATCAGGTGCATATGGCGCTGCGCCCAAATAGCGCCGTGCGTACGGCAATGGGCACGACGAACATTCATTATCACGAACTCGCACTGCGCAACGCGCTCGACGTGATGAGCGCGTGGCAATTGACACGGATCATCCAAAGCCAACACATTGACATATTGCACGCGCACGTCGCCCGCGATTACACGTTCTGTGGCATAGCCACGCGAATGGCGCGCAAGCACGAATACCCAGTGCGTTTTTTTCTCACGCGCCATCATTTCAATCCGATCAAGGCCAACCCCGTATACGCCTGGGCGCTCGCCGATTTAGACAAACTCATTGGCGTGTCGCGCTCCGTCGCCGCGCGTTTGCAAGAAGCCTTTCCCCAACACGCCGAACGCATCGAAGTGGTTCCCAATTGGGTAGACTTGCGGCGCATCGGCAATCTCAACCGTGACGCCGCGCGCCATGTGCTGGGCTTGCGCCGCAGTTGGGCCATCGCCCTCATCGGACAAATCACGCCACTCAAACGACAGGATTTATTTTTACGCGCGGCGCAACAGCTCATCCGTCAGCGCCACTGGTCTGACGTAGATTTCGTGATCGTCGGCGCACCCGGCACAAACGACGCCGATGAAGCCTATGCGGCCAGCTTGCACGCGCTCGCCGCCGAACTCGGCATCAGCGATCAAGTGCATTTCACCGGCTTCGTACCCGACCTGCCCCAACGCATGCTCGCCTTTGACGTAGTCGTCGCGCCCTCTGACAACGAAGCCTTTTCATTGGCCGTGATTGAAGCCATGGCCGCCGGTTGCGCCGTCGTGGCTACGCGCGTAGGCGGACTGGCCGAAATCGTCGAAGATGAAATGACCGGCCTGCTCATCGAACCCGACGACGTTTGGGGCTTGGTCAATGCGCTCTCACGTTTATTGGTTGACCGCCACTTGCGCGTACAACTCGGCGAACTTGCCAGCCTGACGGTACGCGAACGCTTCGAGCGCGAGCGTGTGATTGATCGGATTGAAGAGCTTTATTTGGAAGCGGCAGCAATCTAACTTCCGATTTTGCTGCTGATCATTTGCAGCAATGCTCAGAATTGCCAGCTATGAAGACCCATAAATATTTTTTTGAAGAAATTCAGACTTGCGAAATGTGTGGTGATAGCACCAGTAAACATATTGTCTTAGGGCAACGATTAAACCAATCGCAGGGGGTTAAGCCCAAAACCAAAACAGGTATATCTGTATCGGTGATGAAATGCAGAAATTGTGAGCTAATCTACTCACAGCCGCAGCCTATTCCATTTGATATTCAAGACCATTACGGCATACCGCCGGAAAGCTACTGGAAGCCGCAACAATTTGAATATGACCCTGAATACTTTTCATGGGAAATCAAAATCGTTAAAGAACTATTGCCATTCAAGGAAAAGATGACGGCGCTCGACATCGGAGCAGGTCTCGGAAAATGCATGCTCTCTTTGCGCAATGCAGGCTTTGATGCTTATGGCCTTGAGCCTTCCGTCCCTTTTTATGAAAGGGCGTTAGCCAAGATGGACATTAACCCTGAGAAGTTAAGACTTGGAATGGTTGAAGAAATTCAGTATGAAAAAGAATCATTCGATTTTATAACTTATGGTGCAGTCTTCGAACATCTTTACCACCCCGCTAAAAGCCTGGAGAAAGCCCTCACGTGGCTCAAGCCGAACGGGGTAATACATATCGAAGTGCCTTCGTCGAAACATACTATTGCTAAATTGATGGACCTATACTTTCGACTTGTCGGGACCAATTACGTTACCCATCTTAGCCCTATGCATCCGCCCTTTCATTTATACGAGTTTGGCCTAAAGTCATTCGAGCAACACGGCAGAACGAGCGGCTACCAAATAGAACAATATTACTACGCAGTGTGCGAAATCTATTTTGCCCCCAAGGTTTTTCACCCGATCTTGCGCAAGTATATGCAAATAAGAAATACGGGCATGCAGCTAATGGTTTATTTGAGAAAAACTCCTTAGTTAATCGTTTCCTCAGCCAAGCAACTTGTACTCATACTAAGACGGATGGCGGTTTAGTTTACAGATAAAACTAAACCGCCATCCGTTTTGTTTCGCCTTGATGTGAGCTTAGGGCAGCAGCACTTTATCAATCACATGAATGACGCCGTTCGATTGGTTCACGTCAGCAATCGTCACCGTTGCCACGCCACCTTTGGCATCCGTCACCATAACTTTCTTGCCTTTGGTGGTGAAGGTAAGTTCAGCTCCTTGCACGGTTTTCGCCACAAATTTGCCTTTGCCAGCTTTGATCGCTTTCAACACGTCCGCCGCGCCAACGCGACCCGCAACTACGTGATAGGTCAACACCGCCGTCAGCGTAGCCTTATTCTCAGGCTTCAAGAGATTATCAACCGTGCCAGCGGGCAGCGCGGCAAAGGCCGCGTTCACGGGCGCGAACACGGTGAAGGGCCCGGCGCTCTTGAGCGTTTCGACTAGTCCGGCGGCTTTGACCGCCGCGACCAACGTCGTGTGATCTTTTGAATTTACCGCGTTATCAATGATGTCTTTGGTCGGATACATCGGCGCACCACCGACCATCACCGTGCCTTTTTCTTTCTTGCCCATCATGTTGTCCTGCGCGAATTGCGGCGCAGCCATTCCAACCAACAGCGCCAAAGCGCACAAACCCGTCTTCAATGTGTTTTTCATTGCGAATGTTTCTCCTTCTAGTTTGCTTGATTCTAATTTTCTTGCGAGAGGCTTTCTCTCGTCTTGCGTAAAAGTATCCGTACCCAACCGCCATTTGGATTCACGCGCTCTGGTTTTTTTCAGAGCCTGTTTTTTCAGGGATTGACGCCGCGCCGGGTGAACGTTGAATATCTGGCTTGCTCACATCTGCTCCAACTCAAAAGGAAAACCGTTCAACCATTCATGGACTTCATCAAATCGCTCATTGATTTCATCCTGCACATAGACAAGCACCTGGGAGACATCATTTCGCAATACGGCCTGTGGACGTATGCCATTCTGTTTTTGATTATTTTCGTCGAAACCGGTTTGGTGGTGATGCCGTTTCTGCCCGGCGATTCGCTGCTGTTTGCGATTGGTTTGTTTGCGGCACAAGGCAAGCTCGACGTTTTCAAAGTATTTGCGTTGTTAAGCGTCGCCGCCATTTTGGGCGACACCTTGAATTACTGGATCGGCAAATACGTCGGGCCGAAAGTCTTTCAAAGTGAAAGTTCGCGCTGGCTGAATCGCGAGCACTTGCGAAAGACCCATGAGTTTTATGAAAAGTATGGCGGCAAGACAATCATCATCGCGCGCTTTATGCCCATCGTTCGCACCTTCGCACCTTTTGTCGCAGGCATCGGCGCGATGAGTTACGGCAGATTCATTTTGTATAACATCGTCGGCGGCATCATCTGGATCGCCAGCTTTCTGTTCCTCGGCTATTTTTTCGGCAACATCCCCATCGTCAAACGCAACTTCACCTACGTCGTATTCGGCATCATCATCCTGTCGGTGCTGCCGCCCGTGATCGAATACTTCCGTTCACGCAAGGCGAAATAGCAGGCAGAGTTGTCGCGTGAAGCCAAAAGGGTTTTCGACACAAAGAAGCACAAAAGCCACTAAGAGCGTGTACGAAAACCAAAGTTCATCAGATAAACTGTTTGGATGACAACCTTACGAGAAATACCTGACGAACTTTGGCAACTCATTGAACCAAAAATTCCAGCACGACCACAACGCACACACGGTGGTCGTCCGCC